>CAMTWS010000208.1:0-16210 GCA_947085485.1 uncultured Prolixibacteraceae bacterium | reverse complement strand
TTAATCTTTATCATTTCCCAGGTGAATTTGGTCCATCTTTTTGGGTTTGTCACCGGGGTTAAATAAACTTCGGCGCCGTTTTCGAGGCAACTTTTCATCGACCCCGAATTGGTGCAATGCGCAACAACCTCGGTACCATCGTCTAATCTTACGTCAGCCAAGAAACGTTTGAAACGTTTTATCAATGTGCCGTGCACCAATTTATCCTGAAATAACATTGCCTTATTTTAAATCCTTGGACTCCTTACTGCAGAGGTTGAAATACACTAAATTTTATTTGATTAATTCGATAATTCTCAAGAGAAATCCCTCAGTTTGATTAAAAAGCTGTAATACTGTTTCTTTATCAAAAGACACATAATCATCATAATCACCAGTTTGTCTTCTATCATACAAATCAGAAAAAAAACGTCCATCTTCTTTTGAAACCAATCTTTCCTGAACAAAATGAAGCCCAAACATTTGTCTAATCCCCTTATGAGAACTTGTCTCAATTGATTTTTTTAAAAGCAGAGCGCTTACAGCATAATAGCATGAATAATAAATGCGATTAACAGAAGCATTCCAAAATTTATTATCAATCATTGTTTTTGCTTCTTTCAATGTTTCAAGAGACCTGTCAATACGATATTTAATCAAATCTTCGGAGTTTCCAATCATAATTGTATTCCTTCTTTTTTGACATTTTTATAAAAAGGAGTTATAGAATGACGGGTTTCCCAATCATTTCGGCTAAAAATTAAAGGACTAATTACTTTGCCTGTTTCAAATTCTAAATCATACAACGGGTACTTTATTCTTTTCTCATCAGAATAAGTCACTTTATCGTTGTCTATAAGTATTAGCAAATCAATATCAGATAGTTTTTTGTTTTGTCCTCTGGCATGCGAACCGTATAAAATAACAGTTGCAGAAGGTTCAGCAAATTTTACCAACTGCTTAATTCTCAACAATATTTTTTCGTTAATATTCATTTTCAAACTTACATAAAATCTATTAAAGTACAGTTGGAACTTCGTCACTTTTTGTGCCTAACTGTGTTCTCGCGAACGGAACCACGCTTTGATCTGCAAATTCCCTGTTCAGATATTTGAAATAGCCTGTAATGGCAATCATAGCAGCGTTGTCCATGGTATATTTGACTTTGGGAATAACCAGGTTCCACCGAAATTTTGCAGCATTTTCCTTTAATGAATTCCGAAGTCCTGAGTTAGCCGAAACACCTCCTGCAACTGCTATTTCCCTGATTCCGGTTTCTTTGGCAGCACGTTTCAATTTATTCATCAGAATTTCAACAATCGTGTATTGCAACGATGCGCATAAATCGTTCAAATTCTCCTGAACAAAGTTTTCGTTTTCAATGATATTATCGCGTAAAAAGTAAAGAAAATTGGTTTTTAAACCGCTGAAACTGTAATTTAAATTGGGCATTTGCGGTTTCGAAAACTCAAACTTCAACGGGTTTCCGATTTTAGCCAGGCTGTCAACATGCGGTCCGCCGGGATAAGGCAGCCCCATAACCTTGGCACATTTATCGAAAGCTTCGCCGGCAGCATCGTCAATGGTTTGGCCGATCACTTCCATGTGGAGATAATCGCGCACCAAAATTATCTGCGAATTTCCACCCGATACCAGCAAGCATAAAAACGGGAATTTTGGAGGATTAAAATCAACCCCGTTTTCTTTGATAAACAGAGCCAATACGTGTGCATGCAAATGATTGACTTCGATTAACGGAATTCCGGCTGCCAAAGAAAAACCTTTTGCAAAAGAGGCGCCCACCAGTAAAGAACCGAGTAATCCTGGCCCACTGGTAAAAGCCACAGCGCTTATTTCATCTTTCGAAATTGCTGCCCTTTTTATAGCCAAATCAACAACCGGGATGATATTTTGCTGATGCGCCCGCGATGCAAGTTCGGGAACCACACCACCATACTCTTCGTGCACCTTTTGGCCGGCAACAATATTCGAAAGTATTACACCATCGCGAATTACTGCGGCAGAAGTATCATCGCACGATGATTCAATTCCAAGTATTGTAATTTTTCCCGATTTCATTCTTTTTTTAGTTATTAATAGTTTTTGGTTGACAAATACTTGCAAACCATACGTTCTTATTCTGTAAAAAAGTATAAGTTCGTTTTTTAAAAGGCAAAGCTATCAAAAAAGGATGGAAAATATTGATTATTGCTGCTGCATTGATAATGGCAATGCTGGCAGGAAGTTATTTACTGCTTCAAAACAGCGCGGTCCAGACTTATATTATCAGTAAAATAACGGAGCAATTTTCGCGTAAAACCAATGCAAAAATAAGTGTTGGTAAAGTTGACTTTATTTTTTTTAACCGGATTGTTTTGAATGATGTGCTGATTGCCGGCCCAGACAACGATACAATTTTTTATACAAGGGTGGTTTCTGCAAAAATTGACACCCTTAAAATTCGCGAAAACAGGATTTCTTTCAGAGAACTCTCATTCCTGGAAAACAAGATTTCAATTACGCGCGACTCCGCAAACCGGTTTAATTTTAGTTTTATTCCCGATTCGTTGCGCAACGAAAAAAAAAGACACCTCTGTTTTTTGGAATATCAACTGTAACCAATTCAATTTTCAAAACACCGAAGTAACTTTTAGCAATTTGACAGCCGAAAACAATCAGCAATTCTTTATTCACCAAATGAACATGAATGTTTCTGATTTTTCAAATTATGCCGATTCCACGTCCTTCAAAATAAATAACCTGACATTGAATTACAATAATCATGTTAGAATTAACCAGCTTTCGGCAAATGTAACTGTTACTAAAACAAAAGTTGAAGTTGGGTCGCTTTATATGAAAAGCGACAAATCGGAATTAAACGATATAAAATTGCTTATGCAGGTTGGCGGGAATGAAACAACATTAAACAAAAAAATGAATTTTGATATTAGCCTGTCAAAATCGACCCTAAACCTTTCTGAACTTGGCGAACTGATTCCAGCGCTAAATGAAACAGATGAACACATTGAAGTTTCGGGCCGGATTTATGGTAACCTGAACGATTTGAAGGGCAAGGATCTCACATTTAAAACCGGTGAAAAAACCAATGCAACTTTCGATTTTTATGCCAACGGGATTGACGACATTGAAACCATGTACCTGTTTCTTGATTTAAAACAATTCGAAACAACATTGAATGATGTTGCAAACTTCAGTATTGTTAAAAATGGGGAAAAAATTCATTTGCATATCCCCAACCCATTGTACAATTCGGGATTGCTCAGTTTTAAAGGTAATTTTAGTGGATTTCTTTCCGATTTTGTAGCCTTTGGCACCCTAAAAAGCAGAATGGGGATAATAAAAACCGACGTTTCGGTAATTCCAAAAAAAGACGGTTTATATAGCTACAGGGGAAGGATAACAACCACCGATTTTAATTTGGGGAATTTATTGAAAATTAAAAACGTGGGAAAAATTTCATTTAACGGGAACGTCGATGGAGATTATCAAATATCGAACAGGGCTATTTCAGGACTATTTAAAGGAGAAATTACAAAACTTGAAGCCAAAGATTATGTGTACCAGAATATAAAACTTGACGGGTATTACAAGGAAAAAATGTTCGATGGAATGCTAAGCATGAACGATTCGAACCTTCAGTTTACTTTTCAGGGACAGTTTGATGTAAGCAAAGAAACACCAGATTTCGATTTCAATTTGCATGTTGACAAAATAGTGCCCGGCAACCTGAACCTGAGTGGAAATTTCTATCAAGCCGAAATGGCTTTTAACATGAAAGCCAACTTCACCGGAAACAAAATAGACAACCTGAAGGGTGTAATTGTTGTTGACGATGGTTATTACAAAAACAAAAACGGAAGTTTTAGACTGGATGGGATTCAATTGATATCAGTTCCCCAGAAATCTTCGATGGAACTAACCTTTAATTCAGACTATTTCGATATCAGGATTGACGGGAATTACCAGTTTCAGGATATTTGGCACTCGTTAAAGAACAATATCAACCGGTTTATTCCGGCGTTCAATTTTAAAACTCCCTCAACATTAAAAGTTAATTTGTTCGATTACCGCATCAATGTTAAGAATCTGGATGATTTAACAAGTGTTTTCGCACCCGATATAAAAGTTGAAACCCCGTTCTTTTTATATGGAAAAATGGATTCGAAAATGTCGGATTTTCAGCTTGAAGGAAGTATTCCGGGATTTCGGTATAAAAATTTTTGGTTCCGAAATATATTTATCAGCAATAAAGCTGTTGACAACCAATATGTTTCGAAATTGAAATTCAGGGAAGTCCTGCGCAAAAAGGGCCCATCCATTTATAATTTGTCAGTTGATTCGGAAATTGCCGATAATGTTATACATAACAAAATTGACTGGTTTGCACATAAAGATTCAACCGGATACGGTTCGTTAAAAAGTTATTCGTATTTCACTGCTTCAGAAACATCGCCTTTTCCAAAAGTGTTAACCGATTTTTTGCCATCAGAAATTTTCCTTGCCGACACGGTTTGGCAACTTAACCCTTTTACTGCCAGTATCGATTCGTCAACCATAAAAATCAACAATTTCAAACTGTACAACAACAGGCACAACATTGAAATTGGAGGAATTATTTCGAAGGATAGCACAGAGGTATTTTCAGCGAATTTCAATAACATCGACCTTGAATACCTGCTAAAAAATGTTTCTGGCGCAAATTCGGTTAAAGGTATTTTAAACTTCGCGGTAAATATCTCGCAAATGTACAGTCAGCCTTTGATTTTGGCCGATGCAACCATACACAATCTGGTGTATAAGGACCAGCGTATTGGCGATGTTACATTTAGCAGCAGTTGGGATCAGTTGGAATCTGAAATCGAATCGAACCTGGAAATTATAAATAAAAGCAAACGAAGTTTATTTGTCAGCGGGTCATATAAGCCTGAAACAAACGCCATTGACTATATTGTAAGAGCTGACAGTTTGCCGTTGAAGCTTTTGGAGACAGTGATTACAAATGAATTCTCGAATTTTATTGGAACAACATCAGGCCAGGTAAAAATTAGCGGGACCCCAAAAAAAATACTGATGAACGGCGCCGTAAAAGTTTTCGATGCGGGATTAATGGTAGATTATACACAAACCAAATATTTTATCGAAGATTCGGTTTACTTTAAAACCGATTCGATTCAATTTCAGAATTTAACTTTTACTGATGTTTATAAAAACAGGGGAAAACTGAACGGAGTGCTGGTACATGACAATTTTAAAAATATGATGTACGATTTAACTATTGTTTCGCCCAAGATTATAGTTATGAACACTACTTTTAAATACAACGAACAGTTTTACGGCGATGTTTTCGCCAATTGTAAGCTCAAAGTTGAGGGAAGAGGGCTGAAAGTTGGTTTAAGCGGATCGTTAACAACTTTACCGGGAACCAGTGTAAATATTTCGATGGAGTACGAAAATATCATTGAACAATATGATTTTATTGAATTTGTAAATACAAAGGAAAACAACCTTCAGGATATATATTATTATAATCCGCCTAAAACAGATTTTACAATAAGCCTTAATATTGAGGTTACCCCCGATGCAAAAACCCAACTTGTATATAATTCTCAAATAGGTGATGTTATAAAAGCTGAAGGAGAAGGAATTTTGCTTTTTGAAATGAATAAATACGGAGATATCTCGTTTTCGGGAGATTATACAGTTATAAAGGGCGATTATCTTTTCACTTTGCAGAATATTCTTAACAAACGGTTTTTAATAGCGCCGGGCGGCACAATTGTTTGGTCGGGCGACCCTTATAATGCAACAATCGATTTAACGGCTATTTACAGCCTGAAAGCTTCATTAAGCGACTTGTTGGCCGGAAGTTACAATAACGCCAACTATCTTTACCAGCGAATACCGGTTGAGTGCATCATTCTGTTAACCGACGAATTGATTAACCCAACAATCAATTTTGAAATTAATTTTCCCGATGAAAATGAGGGGGTGAAAAACGAGCTTCAACAATTCATTAACACCGAAGAAGAGATAAACAAGCAGATACTTTCGTTAATTGTATTGGGAAAATTTTATACCCCTGAGTATATGCGCGGCCAGTACCAGTCGCAAAATCCAAATATGATCGGAACCACTGCAAGCGAACTGTTTTCGAACCAGTTAAGTAACTGGCTTTCGCAAATCAGCAAAAATGTTGACGTAGGTTTTAAGTACCGGCCCGGAAACTCAATAACAAACGATGAACTTGAATTGGCGCTCAGCACCCAGATTTTTAACGACCGTGTTGTACTAAACGGAAATATAGGGAACAATGTTAACCCCGAATCAAACAGCAGCAGCCAGATTGTTGGCGATTTTGATCTTCGCGTCAAACTCACGCCCAATGGCAAAATTCAGTTTAAAGCTTATAACCACTCCAATAACGATTTGATATACGAAACAGCCCCTTATACACAGGGGGTCGGATTTTCGTTTAAAGAAGAATACAACTCACTTGGAGAACTAATTCAAAAAATTGCTTCTATTTTCAAAAAGAAAGATAATTAAGCTATTAAACCCTGATTGTTCATAACTTGGTTAATTGACTTTGTTGCAATTAAAAAGCATGAAAATTTATTGGTTATTTTTGCCGCATATAATATTTGTTGTTATACGCCGTTTTGAAATAAGTGTAAATTAAAGATAAAACAGAAAACTCATGTTGAAATTATTATTGATTCAGGCCGATTTACCCATAGGAGCGGGTGCATTGGCAGCTCAGCCGGAAGGAATATCCCTCAAATTTATCGACCTTGCCATGAAAGGTGGATGGATAATGATCCCCATCATCTTATTGTCAGTAGTTGCAGTTTACATCTTCTTCAACCGTTATTTTGCCATCAAAAAAGCAGATAAATTTGATGCCGGACTTTTAGATAGAGTAAAAATTTACATTACAGGCGGAAAAATTGACGCCGCCCTTGCATTGTGCAGAAGCACTGACAATCCGGCTTCGCGCATGCTCGAAAAAGGTATCAGCCGCATTGGCCGGCCTTTGACCGATGTTAATGCAGCCATTGAAATTGTTGGAAACCTCGAAATTTCGAAACTTGAAAAAGGGCTGCCCGTTCTGGCTTCGGTTGCGGGCGGGGCGCCGATGATTGGTTTTTTGGGAACTGTAATGGGAATGATACAGGCATTTTACGATATGTCGAATGCTGGAAACAATATTGATGTAACATTGCTGTCGGCCGGTATTTATCAGGCGATGGTAACAACAGTGGCAGGATTGATTGTTGGGATTATTGCCTATTTTGCCTATAATATACTGGTGGCCAATGTTGAAAAAGTGGTTTTTAAAATGGAAGCCACAACTTCTGAATTTATGGATTTATTAAACGAACCTGCATAATTTCACTGAAATGGCGCTAAAACGAAGAAACAGGGTAAATGCCGAATTCAGCATGTCGTCGATGACTGATATTGTATTTTTATTGCTCATATTTTTTATGGTCACATCGACTTTGGTTGCGCCAAATGCCTTGAAACTGCTGCTTCCCCAAAGCAACAACCAAACATCGGCAAAACCAATAACAACCATTTCGATTACCCAGGATTTAAAATACTATATTAACGATGACGGCAATTTAAAGCGGGTTGCCTTTCAGGAAATAGAACCCTTTCTGCAAAAGAGGTATGGAATTGGCAACGATGATATTTACATATCGCTCCACGCTGAAAAATCGGTCCCGTGGGAAGAAGTTGTAAAAATTATGAACATTGCCCGCAAAAACAAGTATAAAATGATAGCGGCAACCGCATCTGAAAAATAAAAACTCCCTGCCCGCAAATAGTGGATATTCAAAATGGCAATTTTGTCAAATTAAAGGAGGGAACAGTAAAACAAATGGATTATATCAGGGATCATAAAAGAGGTATTGTCGGGACAGCTATTTTTCACATAATAGTTCTGCTGATGCTTATTTTTCTTGGATTTTTCACTCCGCTACCATTACCGGGCGAAGAAGGAATCCTGGTAAACTTTGGTGCCAGCGAAAACGGTTTTGGCGATTTTGAACCAAGCCCGGCACAAAGCGAACCTGCGCCTGTTCAGCAGGAAGAGGAAGAAATCCCCCCTCCCCCTGCTGTTACCACGCCCCCAATACCACAACCAAAACCGGCAGCGGCCAAAGAGGTTGCAATGACCCAGGACTACGAAAAAACCGCAGCCCTCGATGCTGCTGAAAACAAAAAGCGAACCGAAGAAAAAAAACGGCTCGATTTACTGGAAGAACAACGCCGGGTGCAGACAAGAGAAGCGGAAAGGATTAAAAATGCCGAAACCGAACGTATAAGAAAAGCAGAAGCTGAAAGGAAGGCAAAAGAAGAAGCCAATCGCAAAGCACGCGAAGAACAGCAGCGAAAAATAAATGAAATAAATTCACGCGCCCAGGGAGCCTTTGCCAGCTCTGGAGATGGTGCAGGCGGAAGAGGCCAGGGCGACGGGAGAAGCCAGGGTGTTACTTTCCCCTGTGGAAACCAGGGCGTGCCCACCGGCGACCCCAATTCAAATAACTACGGTCAGGGTGGAAGCGGAAACGGCAGCAAAGGTTCAGGGGTATCGTTCAGCCTGTCGGGCAGAACATCATCTTCGCTCCCCATACCAATATATCCCGGCGATGATCAAGGAGTTGTTGTAGTCAATATTACTGTCGATAAATTTGGAACGGTAACCGCTGCCGACCCCGGTAAAAGGGGAACAACCATTATGAACAAAAAATTCTGGGAAGAAGCCAGACAAGCCGCCTTAAAATCAAAGTTTAATACCGACAATAATGCTCCCGCATATCAGCAGGGAACAATTTCGTACCGGTTTGTGCTCGATTAATTCAGTAAGCGATGGCATTTCTCACAAAAGACAAATTATTCAGCAAAAAATGGTTTATTGATTATACATTGATACTCATTGGCTCGTTTATCCTGGCAGCCGGATTCGTATTTTTTATTACCCCCCACCGGATTGTCCCGGGCGGTGTTTATGGAATTGCGATTATTGTTCACTATATGACAGAGGGCATTTTTTCATTCTGGCCCGATGGTATCCCAATTGGCCTTTTCGGTTTGATATTAAATATTCCGCTCACCATTGCCGGAATTAAAATATTAGGGCCAAAGTTTGGCGTAAAAACAATTGTCGGTTTTGTACTAACCTCCGTTTTTATCGATGGAATTACTTATATGCGCCCTGCAGGAAACTCAGCTCTTGTTGACGATGTTCTGCTTTCGTGCGTATTTGGCGGAGTTCTGATTGGTTTTGGGCTGGGGCTTATCTTTAAATCGCGGGCAACCTCGGGTGGCTCCGATATTATTGCAATGATAATTGCCAAATACACAAAAATGCAGTTGGGAAAATTGATGATTTATGTTGATTCAACCATTGTTTTGCTGGCTTTGTTTGCTTTTCACAACTGGCATATCCCATTGTATTCGTGGGTGGTTATATACATTACCGGGCGTGCAATCGATATCACAATAGAAGGGGCTGATTACAATAAAGCGCTGCTTATCATTTCAAAAAAGCACATTGAAATAAAACACAAACTGCTTTACGACCTTGAACGAGGAGGAACCTATTTAAAAGGCGAAGGCATGTTTACAGGCGAAGAAAAACAGATTATCTATACTGTAGTCAGTCGCCGCGAAGTTGCTATTTTAGAGGAATTTATCAGCAAGATAGATCCAGAGGCTTTTATCACCATAATGGATGCCAAGGAAATTTTGGGCGAAGGATTTCAAAGTTTACACACAAAAATTGACGGAAGATAATAACTGCTGATTAAAATAATTGTCAAATTTTAATCTTTCCTTTTAATTTAGATAATACACTCGCTTCAATTTTGTAAATTTGAATCAGTTCAGAAAAGTCAAAATCGGTCCATGAATTGTAAGTCTCTAATATCTGCCATTATTGCAACCTTATTTTTTTTACAGGCCAATGCACAGTCGGTTGGACTGGTATTGAGCGGTGGCGGCGCTAAAGGGATGGCACATATTGGGGTAATCAAAGTGCTCGAGGAAAACAATATTCCTATCGATTATATTGCAGGGACATCGATTGGAGCAATCGTTGCAGGATTGTATGCCGCAGGTTATTCAACCGGGGAAATGGAAAAATTGTTTAAGTCTGATGACTTCTATTTCTGGTCGACCGGAAAAATACAAAAAGATTATCGCTATTATTTTAAAATGCCCGAGGAAGATCCGTCATGGGTTGATATTCGGCTTGAAATGAAAGATGAAAAAGTAAAACTTTTGCCACCTACCAATTTTATTCCTGCAGAGCAGATGGACTTCGCATTTATGGAATTGCTTGCGGCAACAAATGCAGCCGGCAAATATAATTTCGATAGTTTGATGGTACCTTTTTTCTGTGTTGCCACCGATGTAAACAAGAGCGAACCTGTTATTTTAAGAACGGGTGATTTGGGAGCTGCAATACGGGCCTCGATGACGGTCCCATTTTATTTTAAACCTATAAAGATTGATGGGGCGTTGTTATTCGATGGTGGAATTGTCAACAATTTTCCAACCGATATTATGAAAGAAATTTTTAACCCTGATATTATTATCGGGCATAAAGTTGCCAGAGATATGAAAGTTGCCGAACCCGATGATTTAAGGGGGCAAATTTCGAACATAGTAATGAGGCCAACCAATTTTCAAATAGCAGAAAAAGAAGGGATTGTACTTGAAACGGAGCTAAGAAATATCGGGTTGCTCGATTTTAACAAAATTGATATTGCGCTGGTTGAAGGGATGAAAACCACATATCAATCGATTGACAGCATTAAAAACCTTGTTAAACGAAGAATCCCCATAGAAACAGTTCAACAAAAAAGAAAACAGTTTAACGCTAAAAAACCTGAACTCTATTTCCAGAATATCCAGGTTGAAGGGGTAAAAGATCCGATGCAAAGGAAATACATTATCCAATCAATAAAACGCAAATACGATGTTATATCAATTTCATCGTTTAAACAGGAATATTTTAAATTAATTGCCGACGAACACATAAAGTCGATCATGCCGATTTCGAGATATAACAAGGGGACAGGCTATTATGATTTGCATTTGATAGTTGAACCCCAAAAAAAGATGGAAGTAAGGATTGGGGGTAATATTTCGACAAAACCAATCAACCAGGGATTTGCCAGTTTCAATTACCGGACCTACAACAGCCGGGCTTATTCGTTTACATCAAATATCTATTTTGGCAGGTTTTACAACTCGTTTAAATTAGGCGCCCGTATTGATTATCCGGCAACCCGGCCGTTTTATCTCGAAGGATATACAACATTTAACCGTTGGGATTTCTTTGCCTCAAGCTCCGAACTTTTCTTCGAAGATGTCCGTCCGCCATATATTATCCAGAACGAAAACAATACACGTTTTGAAACGGGGTTACCATTAAAATTGCACAGCAAAATTTATGGTGGGATAGCATTTTCAAATAGTACCGACCAGTATTACCAGACCAATGTTGTTAACAAAGGGGACGAACCCGACAAAACAACATTCAATGCGTTTTCAACGATAATCGGAATTGAAAACAATTCGTTAAACTATAAGCAATTTGCCGACGAGGGTGTTTACAGGCGCATTTCGGTAAAATACATTGCCGGGAACGAATCGCTTGCGCCGGGTTCTACTTCTCCCGGCAATACGCCGTCTTCCAACACTAATCACAACTATTTTTTAGTCGAAGCGCATACAACAAGGTTTTTAAATTTTGGGAGCAAATTTACCCTGGGACTGAAAGCTGAAGCTGTTTTTAGCAATAAAGATTTTTTCAGCAATTACAGGTCAACAAAATTATCGTCACCGGGTTTCTACCCCACTCCGCACAGCAAATCGCTGTTTATCGAAAATTTTCACTCCAATAATTTTATGGCAGCAGGGTTAAATACTATTTTCACAGTGATCCCAAATGTAAAACTGCGTCTTGAAGGCTATGCTTTTGTTCCAATAAATGAAGCGCTCCCCGCAACTCTTAATTATTCGCCGCCAACTAAATTTATGAAAAATTATTATTTGCTCGGAATGGGTGCGCTGGTTTATCAAACAGGGATTGGGCCGCTGAGTTTATCGCTCAATTATTACGAAAAAGAAGATACGCAACTGTACTTCCTTCTCAGTTTTGGTTATATCCTTTTTAATAAACGGGGATTTTAAACTACCTGGTTTTTTTACGGTAGCATTTTACCCAGTCGATTTCAAAATCTGCAGGTAATTGAGACCCCGGAACATCTTTAACCACGATACTCGATGCATTTAAGTGGAGTTTAGCGTTCATTTCAGGGCAGTGAAGATTTACAATTTCTAAATCATTGATTTTCCACGTGAAATTACTTCCCTGTTTTATAACAGTAAAAATATACCACTTCCCTTTTTTCAGGTTCGAAATATCCATTCCGTCCACACTGGCTTTTCCGGCATTAAGATTTATAACGCCAAGCCGGTTTTTGTTACCCATTTCGAGCAAATTTACCCGGGGCATGTTTTGTTCGCCTGCCAGATAGAATGAACTAACAATTTGTGAAACAGGATCAAATTTAATTTTAGCTTCAAAAATCCCGTCTTCCATCCAAAAACTTTTCCACGATGAAATAATTCCTGAGGTATAATCCAGTTCGACAGGGACAAAACCGGCTGACATTTGCCAAACTTTACCGGCGGCTTTTTCTTTTCTTACTTCAATATTTAATTTACCTTTGGTTTTAATGTTTTTGCCATCGGTAAAAATATGGTTATCGCCAGCAACAGAGTAATTATCGCCTAACAGTTTCTCTGCCAGATAAGCTTTTACAGCCCATTTCTCTGTATTCATTTGCGAATTTGAAAAGTCATCTTCGAAAGCAACTTCCCATTCGTTTAAAAAGTTAAAAACTGTGGTGCCCTTGTATTTGAAATATTTAACCAGGTGCGGCAATTTCTTCATCTCCAGAAACTCCTGCTGATGCGCATATTCAGCAGTTTTTTCCCATTTCCTTTTATCCTCCAGGTAGGCTTTTCGCTCTTTAAATTCTTTCGAAGCGGTTATCTCTGCCAATTCAAAATACCGCTTCAAATTAAACGAGTCGGCAACATCGAGATAGTTTTTATAAAGCGATGATTTTTCAAAATTTAAAAAGAATTTCACATCGGAATCAGATTCCAACTGCCTGAACCTGACATGCTTTTTGTTTGCCTCGCTGTTTTCAAACTTTTTTTTGTCTTTTAAAAAAACTTCCCGCTTTTTATATTCATCGCTTTCAACATAAGCCTTTAACTCGTTATATTTTATTAATTCGTGGCTGTCATTTGTTTCCCTGTACAACCTCAGTTTTTTCGATTTCTCGAAATTGAAATAGGCTTTAATTTCCCGATCGCGTTTTAACCCTTTGAATTCTTTAATTTTTTGCGTGTCTTTTTCAGGCGAATTTCCCAATTGAACAAAGTTTTTCAGTTTCTCCGATTTGGTAAAAGCTTCATGTTTATTCAGCAATCCTGATTGATGCAGCTCTTTCCATGTTTTTATCCCCGTCGATTTATCGAGTTTTTTAAAATCGATCCAATGTTTTTCTTCAACCGAACCTTTAAAAACCTGATCGGTAATTTCTTTTTTATCTTTTGCAAATTGCCCTTCCGTTACATATTCGAGCAACCGGTAATATTCAGCCAGCTTTTCCGATGTTTTTAATTTAATAAACTTCTCTAAACCGGCTGAATTAGCAATTTTGAAATATTTTTTTATTGCTCGTTTTTTTTGTAACCCTGAAAATTCTTTCAATTGGCTAAACTCTTTGCTTCCCTTGAAATACAGAGTTTCAATTTCCGACTTTTTCTTTTTGAACTCATCCGAATTTATCTCTTTTTCAAGGGCTAAATATTTCTTTAGTTCATCCGAATTTTCAACATTCTGAAATTCATTGTAATCGTCAAACAGTGTTTTGCGCTGTTTTTCAACAGTTTCAACCGATTTTAACTTTCCGAAAAGCTGAAGCGAGAAAATTTTAAATGACATAATTCTGCGTTTAGTTTTTTTGATTTTCAAAAATAAAAATTAAACCCATTAAATTCTAATTTTAATTGTTTTGATTTCCCACAATATCACAAATCTGTTTAACAGTTTTTGAGTTGTAAACAAATTTTCGGTTCATTTTTCAGTTCCCGAAACTTAACTGTTTATATTTTCCCCTTTGCAAAATTGTCTATTCATCTAATTTTGAATAGTTTTGAACACAATCAATAATATAAAGATGATCCAACATTCGGAACTTATTATTAATAAAGATGGCTCAATTTTTCATTTGCATTTAAAGCCTGGGCAGATTTCGGATTATATTATTCTGGTTGGCGATCCCGACAGGGTTGATGCCATTGCTTCATTCTTTGATAAAACCGATTTTTCAGTGCAAAACCGCGAGTTTAAAACCATAACAGGTTGGTACAACGGGAAAAAGTTCACTGTTGTTTCTACCGGAATTGGCACCGACAATATCGATATTGTTTTAAATGAATTGGATGCGCTTGCCAATATCGATTTGGAAAAACGGACAATTAAAAAAGAACACAAATCATTAAATATTGTAAGAATTGGAACTTCAGGAGGATTACAGCCTGATTTGCCGGTTAATTCGTTTGTAGTTTCGCAAAAATCGATAGGTTTCGACGGAATGTTGAATTTTTATGCCAACCGCGAAGATTACTGCGATATTGCCTTCGAATCAGCTTTTAAAACTTATACCAACTGGAATAAATCGCTGCCCACATTCTACGTTGTCGATTCTTCCGAAAAATTACGGTCAAAATTTAACGACGATATTTTTATTAATGGCGTAACTATTTCGGCGCCCGGTTTTTACGGGCCACAGGGAAGGGTTCTCCGGTTGCCGCTTGCTGTGCCCGAATTGAATAAGCAAATTGAAGATTTTCGTTTTAATCAGTATAAAATCACCAATTTCGAAATGGAGAGTTCGGCAATTTATGGCCTGTCGAAAATGCTGGGACACGAGGCGCTTACAATTTGCCTGATTATTGCCAACCGTGTTGTGTTAACCGCAAACGAGAACTATCGCGATGAGATGAAAAAACTTATCATCATGGTATTGGAACGCTTAACAACGGAATAAAAAATGATGAACCGAAAACTGGATGCTTTAATTGATTTGCTCGACGACCCCGATTTAACCGTTTTCGAGATGGTTCAGCAGGAGTTGCTCAAAGAAACAGATGAAATTATTCCTGCCCTTGAACAGAAATGGGAATCAAGTTTCGATGGAGGCTGTCAGGAACGCATTGAAAATATTATTCAGAATTTACAATTTAAAGAAACTGCACGGTTGCTTGAAGAATGGCTGGTTACCGATTCCGACGAACGTGATCTTCTCGCAGGGTTTCTAATCGTCGATCGTTTGCAATACCCCGATTTAAACCCGTTAAATATTCAGGTGAAACTCGAAAATATCAGAAAGAAGATTTGGCTCGAGTTGAACAACTCGCTGACTTTACTTGAAAAAACTACCATTCTGAATCATTTTCTTTTCAATTTGGACGAGTTTTCAATCAATTACAAAAACATACATTCGCCACAAAATTGCTTTCTGAACCAGATGCTCGACACAAAAAAGGGTAACCCGGTTTCGATGAGTATTATTTATACCATACTGGCACGCCAACTCGATTTACCTGCCCAGTTTATCGACTTCCCAAAAAATCCGCTTGTTGCTATTGTTGATGCAAAACTGGCCCGAAAAGTACATGGAAGCGCCGTAAAGTCTGATGTTCTGTTTTATATAAACCCTTCGAACAAAGGCTCTGTTACAAGTATTAAAGAGATTGAATATCATTTGCGGACCAACAATTATTTGCCACTGCAAAATTATACCGAGCCAAAATCGGATATTTACTTTATAAAAATGCTGATTGAAACATTGGGGCTGTCATACCAGTCGGTAAACTTTACCGACAAGAGAGACAGAATCCACCAGTTGCTCCAACTCTTTTAGTCAAAAAAACCCTCCGGTTCCGGTAGCGGAAGGAAGGCATTTATCTTTGAGCTTACTCCGAAAAGTCGGAAATTCAATAATTTTCATCTGTTTGACCCCTAACCCCAAAGGGGAACATCTGAAAATCATTGAATTAGGAAGTCCCCCCTTTGGGGGTTAGGGGGTCAAAGGACTTTTCGGAGCAG
>CAMTWS010000207.1:0-21322 GCA_947085485.1 uncultured Prolixibacteraceae bacterium | reverse complement strand
CTGGCAATTGGTAAATCCGTAAAGTGTTTACACTTTTGTGATTAAACAAGAAGAGCCGTGTGAAGCGAGAGTTTCAAGCACGGTTCCGTGAGAACGTGAGGGTGAAATTCCCTCGCGTGACTCGATTAGCGGAATTCTAATTGACGACACAAAACTTAATATCTAAACTGAAAAAATTATATTTGTAAGAAAAAAATGGCAATTACTCAAAGTGAATATGACTTTTTAATGAGCCAAGAAAAGGTTTTTGATGACCCATTATCACCTATTGTGCTTGGACCAACCCCTATTCAGTGGACGAGACAGATAAACTCAATAGAGAGCAAAGAGTTATTTTTACTTGATTTTTACAGAGGTAACATTGAAATAACTAAATATACAATCAATAAACGCTATAGACAAACAATAGTGCTACTTCGTTATGACAACGGAGGAAGGCACACAAATCCAGATGGTGAAAAATTTGTGGGTCCTCATATCCACCTTTATAAAGAAGGCTATAATGATAAATTTGCATATCCTGTTTCAGTTGTTGACATAAAAGAAACTGATTCTATGGAATTAGTATTTACCAAAATAATGTATTTTTGTAATATTAAGAGAATGCCAAGTATTGAAATATCAATGTTTTAAGAAATGGAATGCCAACAAGTCATAACTGAATATCTAAGATGGATTAAAGACAATACGGTTGTTAAAACTGTTGAGGAAGGAAAAATATGCTCAATTTCTACCCCATTTCTTGACAGGCATAATGACCATCTTGACATTTATCTGATAAAAACAGACAATGAATTAAAATTAACTGATAATGGATATACCATCTCAGACTTAAAAATGTCAGGTTTTGAAATTAATACACCTAAGAGAGAAAGCATTCTAAAAACTGCATTGAATGGCTTTGGTGTAAAGATGAACAACAATGATGAACTGTTTGTAGATGCTACCAATAATAATATTGGTCAAAAAAAGCATTACCTTTTACAAGCGATTTTAGCAGTTAATGATATGTTCAATCTTGCTCAAGAAACAGTATACTCATTATTTAAAGAAGATGTCGAACTTTTTTTTCGGAGTAGTAATATTATATTTTCTAAAGACATTAAATTAACAGGCAAAAGCGGTTTTGACCATAATATTGACTTTTTAATTCCCCAATCAAAAAGTAAACCTGAGCGTTTAATTAAAGCAATTAATACTGCAAAAAAAGATACTGTACTTTCATCAATAATGGCATTCAATGATATAAATCAAACAAGAGAAACAAAAACAAAAAATTTTGTTATTTACAATGACATTGAAAAGGAGGTATCAAAAGATTTTATTTATGCTCTGGAAAATTATGGAGTAAAGCATATCCCTTGGAGTAAAAAGGAGCTTTGTCTATCTGAATTCACTTTGAATTAGCATTTTTTAACCTCGGATTGAATAACTTTGAAATGAAAAAGAACTACTGCTAATCGAGTACCCCGCCCCATCAGCAAACGCTGACAGGGAGAGGCTCTCACCTACATGCTGGCAGGGAGGCGCCACCCAGCGTACGCGAGCTACGCTCCTGCCTTTCATAGTCAATGCCCACCGGGCATTCCCTATTCAGGCACATACTGGGCGGTTTGCTAAACCCGATAGTCCTATCGGGAGTGGTGTTATAGAAGCTGCCTGTAAATCGGTGGTAAAACAACGTATGTGCCGCAGTGGTCAGCGGTGGTCAATCACAGGTGGACAAGCCATACTTAGTTTGCGTCCAATTGTAAAATCAAACAGATGGGAGAGCTTCTGGAATGAATTTGCCAAAGGATATTATACTAAATTAGCTGCGTAATATGAGAACTGCACCCATAATTATTCATCGGGGCAAAAAAACTTCTTTTATTTTCAACCCCGGGTTACTTCCCGTTATTTGCTTTCAAACAGTTTGGCAATAAAAGCATCTTATTCATATATGGCCCTGTTTCTTCATTTAATTACCAACAGTTCAGTGGGTTTACCAACCTGAAAAGGATGGACAACATTATCAGGCTTGAGGAAGGCGCTTCTTTTCTTGCCTCGCGTCAGCGCTCCTGGGAAGAAAATGTTATTTCAGGCAAAGGAGAAGCTTTTGGCGTGGAGTTTTTGTTAAAAAAGGATGTTGGTAAACTAACTGGTTGGGTGGGGTACGCACTCTCGATGATAAAATGATGCAGGTTTCCCTGTTCCCAATAATTCCTTCGTTTTCATATACTTATAAATGGTGACAGTTTTTCGGCAACCGAAGTTTTATTCATCGGGTGATCCGTCAGGTGACGGACTCCCGGTGAAAAGCGGAAAGTGTGTATTTTTCTCTTGGGCAAAAATAACCTCTGGCATTTCACCCGTTGCCTTTTCGTCACCGGGTGAATATTAGAATGCTACTGTTAGTCAAACCATCACTTTGAGTGATAGTGTGACAGAAAGAATGTTTGACTTGGGAAAGTCTAACTCCCGCTAAACAAACTTCTCCCGTTTTTGCAGGTTGAAAAGCCCGTATAAAATAAACACCAACATTCCAACCCCAAGGAAAATCCGGTTTTTGGAAACAATTCCCTGCCAGATAACCTGGTTCATATTATCGGGTATTTGAAACGGATTGAGAAAAACATTCCATTGTGTACGCTCGATTGTATCGGCAAGAATAATTAATGCGACGCCAATCAATACCATCACAACCGCTGTTCCGTTGCCGTTTTTAATAAGCGTTGAAAACATAAACGCCATTGAACCCATAAAAACAATGGGAAACATTAGCTGGTACGACATTTCCAGAATATTTACATTATAAAGCAAAACGGAAGCAACTAAGGCAAAAAGATTGATAAGGATGAAAATAAGGATATAAATCATAATGAGCCGCACCAGCCAGACTTTATAGCGGTAATTGGGGATTCCAAACAGAATTTCAAGCATCCGTGAATCGTCGTCGTTTTGAATCCCGAATGCCGATGGATAAAAAATTAACAGGATCCCTGGAAAAATCAGCAGGTTATAAATTGTCCCGTCAACAATATTATTACCATCTAAAACCGATTGAATGGTAAAGAATGCGAAAAATGCAAATGCCGACAATAAAAACCAAATAAACTTGTTGGCAAAAATTATTTTTAGGTTATACCGGGTCATTCGGATGATAATAATAAACTGATTTTGTATATTTTTCTTTCTACTCATTAGTTCACTTTTTTAGTAAAATCCTTCAATAAGCACAAATAGGCATCTTCGAGGTGCGGCGATACATTTACAGCATCGTCGGTTGGCTTGTCCATCGAGAGGCAACGCACCCTGATATTTTCGCCGTCGCGCATGTGGTGCACAATCAGTTTTTTGTCGGCAATGTTGTCAAACTCTTTTGCCGGAATAGTAAACTGCCACACAAAACCTGCTCCCATATTTACCATGTCGCCCGGGGTCCCGAAATATTTCAGATCGCCCCGGTTAATAACGGCAACCTGGTTGCACGAGCTCGAAATATCTTCGATAATGTGTGTCGAAAAAATAACGATCCGCTCGCGGCTTAATTCAACAAGCAGGTTCCTGAAACGTATCCTTTCGCGCGGGTCGAGGCCGGCTGTTGGTTCATCGACCACCAGGATGCGCGGCAGGTTGAGCAGGATTTGAGCAATCCCGATGCGCTGTTTCATACCGCCCGAGAAAGAGCCGATTTTATCGTTCCTTCGGTCGAACATGTGCACGCTTTTTAAAACATAATCAATTCGTTCGTCGCGGGCTTTTGCATCCTTAATCCCTTTTAGAATGGCCTGATAATCGAGGAATTCCCACGCCGACATGTTTTCGTATGTACCAAAAGCCTGGGGCAAATAACCAATCAGCCCCTGCAGCTCTTCGCGGTATTTTTGTGTATCGAGCCCGTTTATCCATATTTTGCCGTAACTCTGTTCCAGAATTCCGCAAATAATACGCATCATTGTAGATTTACCTGCTCCATTGGGGCCAAGCAACCCAAACATGCCTGTGTTGATTTCGAGCGAAACCCCATTTAATGCACGGAAAGGTTTTTTGCGTTTTCCGATAACCGGAATCTGGCGCACCAGGTTAAAATAACCACGGCGCAGGGCGCTGAAACGGCCTTCGATACGGGCAATATTTAAGCTTTTGTTATGAATGTACTCACCTGAACTGTAAATGACTAACAGCAAATACCAAATAATTCCAACAAAAATCAACATCCCTATATTATCCCAGCGTTTAAAAAATACACCTAAAAACACAAGCGGGGTTACCCAGTATAAAATGTTTTTAATAAAGCTGCTTATTTTCAGGAATTTCGGTTTTGATGTTGCTTCGTATTTATTAATCAGCGCCTGGTTTAACGGCTCTCTTAAAAGAAATAAAAAGAAGAAAACAGAGTGCGACATTAACCACATCCAAAAATTGCTTTCGAGATAGAAGAAAGTGAAATAAACCAGAAAAACAAACAGGGGGATTTGCCAGATGAGATCGTTGAAATCGCGTGCCTTCTTATAGTCTTTTAGTAATCCGGCGCGTTCCCTGATTTTAATCCCCGATTTCCACTCGCGGACAAAACGGGTATCGCGATCGTAAATTTTCACCAACTTGCGGATTTCAATTTTTATAGAATCATTATCGCCTATTACTTTTTTATTTGCACTGCGCAAACTGGTCATAACAAAAGCAACAATACCCGGAACGAGAATAACAAGCAGCATAAAATCGAGCAGTTGCCATATAAACGTGTCAACTTCGTAATAGATGTACGCGGCGCCTGTTATGAAAACAATTGCCATTCCGGTTTTCAGCGCCCAGTGCAGCGATTTAAGCCAGTCAATCGCATTTTCAAGCCCGGCATAAAGTGTGGGTATAAAAACAAGGGTAAGCAAGGTACTCAACGATAATCCCCCAATAACAGTGATGGCAAACGGGGCGCCAATAGCGCCTACATATTCGGCAGTGCCCATTGCCAGCGGGAATAACGCGACAATAGTTGTTCCGGCAGTAATTAAAATTGGCCGCACCCTCGAAAGTCCTGCGGTAATTAACGCGCGTGATTTCCGGTGCCCCTGTTTTCGCAGAATGTTGGTATAATCGATTAAAATAATCCCGTTGTTTACCACTACACCAAGCAGAATTATAAATCCCATTAATGTATTGGCATTAAACAAACTGTTGCCGGTAAAAATTAAGGCAATAAACGAACCGATTGCCGCCAGCGGAACCGAAAACATCAAAACAAACGGTGTTACCACCGATTCGAAAACGGCTGCAAGAATCATGAAGATTAGAATAAAAGCAGCGCCAATTAAAAAGTAAAATTCCGAATATTGGTCTTCTTCATGAATAACTTCAACAGCAATACCCGGAGGCAGTTTATATGAGCTTACAATTTCATCAATCTCCAAACGGTAAGCTTCCAGAAGATCTTTCGATTGTTCGGCCTCATCGACAAAACGGTAGGTCAATTCAATCTGTTTTTCCTGATCTACACGGGTAATCCCCGATGCGCCACTGGCATAAACCAAATCGGCGATGTCTTTCAAATTGTAAGTGGCCCCCTGAGAGTTGCTTATTTGCAACCTTTGCAAATCTTCAATTCCCTTTTCAGTGCTTTTCTTTTCCTCTTCTTCAGTGAGCTTTTGTTTTACTATAATTTCATATTCTTCATTTCCCTGTTTAAAGTTTACGCCCGAAGTAAATTCGCGTGAAAATGATCCAAGTTCAGATGCTATATTGCCCATGGTTATCCCATATTCGGTCAACAACATCTGGTTAAAATAGAGGTGGATTTCGGGCCGGTTATTTGAAACACTGATATTTGCATTTCTTATTGACTCAAGATCTTCAATGTAGTATTCCAAATCCTCGGCAACCCCTTTCATAATATCAAAGTCTTCGCCTTTGATAACCACACGTTCCTGATTGGTGCCTATGCCCATGAAATTACTAAAACCTTGTGTGCCTGAACGGCCGCTGCCACGAAAACTGGCGCTTGAAGCAGGCGCAGTTAAACTAATTTCAGCATTCCCAATGTTCCTGATGCGGGTTTCGACATCCGATTTCACTTCGGCAATTGTACGATCATCAATATCTTTATAATCTTCTTTTAAAATAAACGTCAATATTGCTTCTTCCTCCTGTATCCTCGATATCAAATCCTTCTTTTCAGCAATCTCTGCCAGGCGTGTTTCAACATCGGCAACTACCAAATCGGTACTTTCGAGTGTTGAGCCGGCAGGCATGGTAACATAAATCGAAAATTGTGTTTCTTCTACTTCTTCAAGATTATTTACACTAACAGCCAGAATGATGAAAATGGTTACAAAGAACAACACTATAGCGCCGATAATTGTAGCTGCCGGCCCACGCATGCTTGATTTTAACAGCAGAACATAAATTTGAATTATCCGGTTATTGGTGGTAACCTTTTCGTAAAATATATTTTTCGATTTTTTCCCTTTCAGCAAAATATGGGCCCCGATTGGAACAAGCAATAACGCAACAAAAAGCGAAACAAGCATGGTTGAGATGACAGAAACACCAATGTTGTCGCCCAGCAATTGGACCATAAATTCTGATGAAAAAAGAAAGGGGAGAAAAACGACAATGGTTGTGAGTGTAGAAGCAATAATTGAACGCCAAACCTCCTTTGTTCCCTGTATAACAGCAAGGTCGGCATCGTATCTTTTCCCCGAGAGCCGGTAAATATTCTCGAGCACAACAACACTATTGTCGAGCAACATACCGATGGCCAGAACAAGCCCGACCAGGGTCAAACTGTTTAGGGAGATATTAAACGCATAGAAAAGATTGAATGCCGTGAATACGGAAACCGGCATTGCCAGCGCTATAAACGAAACAATCCGCAGGTTTTTCAAGAACATCCAAAGCACAAAAATGGCAAGCAGCCCGCCAACCAGGGCCAAATCGATCATCTGGTTGATGTTTTTTTCCATTGTTTCGGCTGCATTGGTTTGCACCACAATTTCGACTTCTTTTGATGCGAGTTTTTTGTTTAGCTCCAGAATTTCGTCCTGTATGCGGTGAGAAAGTTCTATTTTATTGGCTTGCGAATCGCTTACCAGTGTCATTGAAACGGCGTCAAGGCCGTTAACCCTGCTGATTGTTTCTTCTTCTTTTACACCAAAGTAAACATCGGCAACATCTTTTAAGAAAACAGGCCCCGGGGCAACAATAATATTTTCAATATCCGAAACATTTTCATATTCGGCAGTTACATGAACAAAATACTGCTTTTCCGAATCGTGCAAATAACCGGTGAATACCCTGTTTCTTGAATTTTGGCCAATGGCATTTCTGAGTTGCGAGGGTGTAATTCCATAGGCTTCGCAGGCTGCAAGGTCGTATGTAACTTCAACAGATCGTTCCTTTCCCCCAAAAACAGTAACCGAGGCAATCCCGTCGGTATTTTCGATATTTGCCAATATTTCCTTGTCCACTATATTCCTGAGCCTGTCGGTTCCTCCGCTACCCCGAACCTGCAACTCCATAAACTGATTGGTTAACTGCTGAATATCAACTTTTGTGACAGTTACAAAAAAGTTTTCATCGAAATTTTCGGTTACCTGGTCAATTTTTTCCTGAAGTTTCAGAAAGATATATTTGGTATCAACATTTTGTTGAAAATTTACCTGAATAGTAGCAGTTCGGTTATTTAACGACGATTCAATGCTTTCAATTCCTTCCATAGTGCCAATTACCCCTTCGATAGGAATAACCGCCTGATTTTCCATGTATTTGGGGTCAACTTCGATGCGCGACTGAACCTGGACAAACAGCATGGGCAGTTCGGCATTGGGCATTAACTCCACCGGCAACCTTGTGTAAGAGACATACCCAAGGATGGTAAGCCCCAGAAACACCATGCTAATGAATATTTTTCTATTGATAATGAATTTCATATTCTCTATTAAAATGGAACGATAATATAATGGAACACTGAGGACACTGATTTAACCGATTATTACTGTTTCAATCTATCGTTTGTAAAAATCTTTCTTCGTATCTCAGGTTTTTTACCAAAGTTTAGCAACAATCCTACTTCAATTTCAGTTGCCTTCAAATAGTTAATCAATTGATATTCATTTTCTTCAACCAAAACTTCGGCAGCTTTTAATTCAACTATTACACTGTTATTTACAATTATATCTGCAAAATATTCTCCAACAATTATGTTTTGATAAAATACCTTTATTTGCTTTTGAGCTTCACAGAATAACCCTGCATTTCTTAATTCAATAAGAAGTGAATTTTGATAAACTTTTTCCAAAAATCCAAAACCAAGTTCATTATATACTTTATAATAGCATTTGATAATTAACTCTGTAATTTCTGAATGTAAATAATTTGTGTTCTGCATATTAATCTGCGATAATCAGTTAAATCCGTGTTATCTGTGTTCAATTCCTTATTGTGCATTCCTGGTAAAAACTCCTCTAAACCTGTCCATCACATCAAAAACACATGGAATAACCACCAGCGTTAACAGTGTCGAAGTTGTTAATCCGCCAATTACTGCCAATGCCATTGGCGACCGCAACGAAGCGCTTTCGCCAAAACCGATTGTTAACGGCAGCAATGCCAAAATGGTTGTTAAACTGGTCATCAGAATGGGCCTGATGCGTTGCTGGCCGGCCTGCACAATGGCGGTTTTCCGATCCAGGCCATCGCGCATTAACTGGTTAATCCTGTCAACCAGTATTATTGAATTGTTTACAGCAATGCCAGCCAACATAATTATACCGATAATTGCCATAATATTTATGGTTTTCCCCAGTACGAAAAAGGTTATAACCGTTCCGACCAAAGCCAGCGGAATAGTTAAAAGAATAGTAAACGGGTGCACCAGCGACTCGAACTGGGAAGCCAAAACCATGTACACCAGCACAATTGAAAGCATTAAAGCAAATCCCAGGTTATTCATTGATTCCTGCCGCTTTTCTTCCTCGCCGGTAACCTGAATGCGGTAGTTGGGCTGTAAATCGATGGTGGAAGTAGCTTCGCGGATTTCTTCCGCAACTTTGTCGAGCGCTGCGTTTTTGTCGATTTGCGCGGTAACTTTTCCGATGCGGTTTTGATTGCGCCTGATAATTTCTTTTGGGGAAACATCGGTTGTAATATCTGCAATTTCGTTTAACCTGAAAACCTGATTTCCTGAAGTAATCACTATATCATTTATTTCACTCAGGCCTTTTTCCGGTACCTTAATTGTGATGTCGCGCATTTCGCCGTCCCTTTCGAGCTGCCCGGCAGTTTTGCCTTCCAACTGATCCTGAATTTGCGTAACTACGGTATTGATGTCGATATTATAAATTCCGGCGCGCATGCGGTCAATTTTTATTTCTACTTCAGGCGCTCCATCTTCAATTGAAGTTTGAACGTTAAACAGTTTGTCAATCCCAAGCATTTTCTCTTTTGCCTGGTTTACAACGGTTTCAATTTCATCTAAATCCTCGCCGCGCACTTCAACAACCACAGGGGCTTCGCTGGTGCCAAGTATTGAGTTTAACGAGCTTTGCTCCTGTTTAAAAGCAACATCCAACCCGTCAATATTCTTTGTTAATGCATCGATTGACGCAATAACCGACCCTGTGGAGATTGTTGATCCTTTTTTAAGGATAACCATTATTTCAGCAGTATTTTCGCCTTCGAAAACCGAACTTGCATCTCCAGATATTCCTGACGAAGGGCCTGCCTGTGAATATACAGTTTCGAGGTTTTCGCCCAGATAACCGGCTAAAATTACTTCAATATTTTTTACCATTGCTTCCGTGCGTTCCAGTTTGGTGCCTTCCTGCAACTTCATTTCAATGGTAAACTCGCGCGATTCGGTTTTTGGCATAAACTCAGTCCCGATATATGGCGCCAATAACACCGAAGCGGCAACTAAACCTGTAGAGGCAATAATTACCAACCATTTAACGCTTAATATTTTTTCAAGAAAACGGCCGTAGCTACCCACTTTAACCGATTTAATTTTTCGGTCCGTTTTTTTATTGCGGTATATCCGGTGGAACATCATCGGGATAAGGAAAATAGCCACAAACAGAGATGAAATTAACGAAAATGCAACAGTCCATGCCTGGTCTTTAAAAAGTTCGCCCGAAGCGCCATGCAGATATACAATCGGGAGAAAAACCACAATTGTGGTTAAAGTTGAAGCGGTAATTGCACCTCCTACTTCGGCGGTGCCGTTTATGGCAGAATCGCGTACGCTCATTCCGTTTTCGTGGTTCCTGAAAATGCTTTCCATAACCACAATGGCGTTGTCAACCAACATACCGGCGCCGAGCGCGAGGCCGCCCAATGTCATAATATTTATACTTAAATTGTTGAAATACATTAAATTGAAGGTAGCAATAACAGAGATTGGTATTGCAAGGCTTACTATTAACGTAGTACCAACCCTGCGTAAAAAAATAAACAAAATTACCACCGCCAGCAAGATTCCCAGTAATGCGGTTTCCTGTACTTCGCCAATTGCATCGCTGATAAATTTGCCCTGATTTGTAACTTGTGTAAGTTTGTAGCCCGGTAAGGCTTTCTCAATTTGTACCAAAGCTTTCTTAATCTGCTCTACCGATTTTACTGTGTTGAACTTTGTTTCCTTGTAAACCGAAAGGCCAACGCAACGTTCGCCATTAATGTGCACAATATTGAACGGGTCTTTGTTCCCGTATGAAATGGTTGCCACATCTTTCAAAAAGATGGGCGCCCTTACAATTACGGTTTGCCCTTCAGATGCGACACGGGTTGCTTTGTAACCCACAATAAGGTTTTCAAAATCCTCCTTGTCGCGCAACATACTTACACCTTTTACAATGTACTGCATTCCGAGTTCGCTGATTCGGCCTCCTGATACGTTTCGGTTAAAGTTTTGAATCCGGGTGCTTACCTCATCGAGTGAAAGATTTTGTGCCTCTAACCGGTATAAATCGGTTTCAATAACTATTTCGCTCTCTTCATGACCGGCAAGTTCAACTTCGGCAACCCCTTCCAAACGTACCAGTTCGTTGCGGATATAACCTTCGGCAACTTTGCGGATTTCGTTCATATCGGCAATTTCTGAATGGGTTAACCCAATAATCATTACCGGCGAAGTATTTGGATCGTGCTGTGTGATGTTCAGCTCTTCTATTTCTGAATTTTGGGTGAGGGTATTCAACGATTTCTGCAAATCGAGAAAGGCTTCATCCATGTCTTTGTTCCAGGCATATTCAACCGTAATTTGGGCAGTACCCACTTTTGAAACGGAAGTTACCTGAATTACACCCGACTGGCGCATGGCACGCGCTTCGATGCCCTCAACAAACTGCTTTTCCATTTCTTCGGGTGGCCGCTCGCCCGATTTAATTTCCACGAAAATCCGGGGTGAATTTAAATCGGGGAAAAGGTCAACCCCCAGCTTATCGAATGAAATATAGCCCAGGAGAATTACTCCAAGCACCACCATCAGAATTGTTACCGGGTAATTGACAGAAAATTGCGTTAATTTCTTCATGTTTCAAATTTTCTTATGACAGGAGCAATGCTTACAGGATTATCTTCACTTTCGAGTTGTCGCGCAATGTTTCAAATCCTTTTATTATCAAACGGTCGTTTACGCTAAGCCCCTGTATTACTTCAACAAAGTCTTTGTTCTCAATGCCTGTGGTAATTACCCTATCATCGGCGGCGTTGTTACGTTCAACTACAAACACATATTTTCCGCGATTGCCGCTTAATATTATGCTTTTAGGAATTACAATAACGCTGTCTTTTTTCGCGGTAATAATATCGGCTTTAACAAACATTCCGGGACGCAGTTTAAGATCGGGATTATTGATTAAAAGTTTACCGCCAAAAGTCCTTGTTTCGGAGCTAATCATTGGCGAAAGCGCGCTCACGGTGCCAATTAAAGTATCTTCGGCAATGGTGTAATTGGTAATTAGCGCCTCGTGCCCGAGATGTATTTCGGAAATGCTTTTTTCGGGAAGATTAATTTCGAGGTACATTTTATCGTAACTCATCAGGCTAACAATAGGCTGGCCTGAATTAACCCGCGTACCCTTTGTGTAATACGCCAATTCGACAATTACCCCTGAAAACGGGGCTACAATGTTCATTTTTGCCAATCGAATCCGGGCGCTTTCAAAATCGTACTGCGCATTGGTTTTTGATACCTCCGAATTGCGGAGTTCGCGTAAGGTCACGCCTCCTTTTTCGTATAACGATTTTTGCTTTTCATATTCGTTTTCCGAAATTTCGAGGTTCAGTTTTTTTGCATCGATAGCAAGCCCGTTCACATACTCTTCATCTTCAAAACGAACAATTACCTGCCCTTCTTTTACCTTGTCGCCCAGTTTAAAAGGTTTTCCGGTAGCCGGGTTTGTAAGTAAATTGTACTTCCCCGAAACTTCGGAGTTTAAGGTTGCTTCGTAAATTGCTTTGGCAGTACCGGTTGTATTAATAAACTGGCTAATACTTTGCTTTTTTACATTCTCGACTGAAACCGGAATTGCCAACTCGGTTGTTTCGGCCTGTGGCTGATTGCTGCACGATACGGCAGTAACTCCTGCTGTGGCCATTATTAACAGTAATTTTATATTTTTCATTTTTCAATTATTTTACAGGTACTTTATTGTCATTTAAATATAATTCAGCCGGTAGGATTGGTTCGCCTTTTTCAAAATCGTACAATGATTGTATTTTTAAGTTTAACAGTTCGATTTTGTAGTTAATCAACGATTGCACCAGTTCAAGTTTTTTCGATGAAAGCTGGGTTTGATAGAGGTTTAAATCCATCCCGGTGAGGTCTCCGTTTTGGTATCTCTCGAGGTTGATTTCGTAGGTTAACTGTGCATTTGTTTCGTTTTGTTTTGCAATTTCAATTTGGTTGAGCTGGTTTTGCAGATTGCGGTAAACCTGGCGGATTCCGATTATAATCTGTTTTTTCTCTTCTGATAAATTCAGTTCCTGCGTTTTAATGGTAGCTTCCTGGGCAGCAATGCGGGCTTTCCTTTCGCCCCAGTCGAAAATAGGGATACTGAAACTCAAATTAGCTGAGGGGCTTCGTGTTGGCGAGCTAAAAATCTGTCCTATATCTTCGTTATCACCGGTAATTCCCAAACGTAAATTTACATCGCCGCGAAATTCGTTCAGCGATTTGGTTTGAATCAAATCAAACTGGCTTGTTTCGACGTCAATTTCGCGTTGCCGCAATTCCATTCGCGATTTTAAGCCGTTTTCAATGGCTTTATCCAATTCAACTTTTACAGGATTTGAAGCAACATCGGCCAATACCAGGATATCTTCATATAAATCCATCCCCAAATACAGCTTTAACTGGTCTTTTGCATTTTCGTAGGCAACTTCGCTGTTTTGCAACCCCGATTTCGAAGTTGACAGGTTTAACTCCGCCTGGTAAAATTCCTCTTTTGCGGCTAAACCGGCATCAACTTTATTTTTAATAATATCGTAACTTTTTTGCGTATTTACCAGTTCTTCCTGTGCAATTGCCAAATTTTTCTGAGCCATAAAAACATTGTAAAAAAACTGGGTCACATTTTTCTCGAGATTCAACCGCTGCATTGCATAACTGATATTTGCATTTTCCAGACTAAGTTCCAGTTCTTTTAACTGTAATTTAAGCCTGTTGTAGGTAAACACGGGTTGATTTATGTTTAAAAATAGATTGTTGTAAAACCTTCTGCTTTCCGGCTTGAGAACATTTGAAGCATCAGTTGAACTATATTGCCAGCCGAATTCGTTTGACAAAGAAATTGTCCCATCGGTTGGCAAAAAGGGTTGCGAAATCAGAAATCTGGCATTCGAAGTTAAACTTTTATTTGTGTACCATTCTGAGACGCGGGTATCGAACCTTCGCTGGTTACTGTAATTTACAGGAGTAACATTAAGCGAAAGGCGCGATTTTAAAGCTGCACGCTGTGCTTCCAGGTTTTTTTGCGACCGCTCGAGGTTCAACAACGACATTTGCAGGTCGGGGCTACCTGTTTCTGAAATTTGCAGGGCTTTTGCGAGGGTTAGCGCTTCCTGGGCCTGCAACCCCGTAAAACCAAGAAAAATTATTATTCCCAGTAAAACTGCTTTTTGCATTTGTTTTTATTTTAAAAGATTAATTAAGTTCAAAAATTATTGCTCAACCAATTTAACAGCATCGGCAAAAATCATTTTAAGTTCCGATTTATTCGAGAGCTCAACCAAAGCGGTGTCGGAAGTAAAATAGTAAGTGCCCAAATGGTTCCAGCCGGCTTCTGCATTTTGACTTTCGAGTGTTGATTGCTGTGCGCCTTCATCGCCGTAAATGGTAAAATTGTATCCTCCCTTGTCTTCGGTATTGTCGCCTCCCCGCCCAAACCTGCGTGCTTTGAATACATGAAAATAAACATCATAGTAGCCGGGCTTTTTTAACGGCACGTTCCATTGCGCTTTTAAATCGCCGTCGCCCCCTTTGATGTAATAAGCTGAACGCACATATTCACCATAAAAATCGGTATTGGTTATCAATGTCCATTTGGTTGGCGGCCTCCAATAGTTCATTCCTGAATATTTGCTTTGGCTCTTTTTCTCTTTCAAAATCCATTTTTCGAGCAAACTCTTTTTTTCGTTTACAGTTACATTAAACAGGGGATCTTCATTGTCAACAATTACTTCGTTTGGCAAATACATTTGTACAGGAGTTTCCGAAACAGTTTCGCTTTCAACAGGTGTGGCTTTCATGTCTTCCTGAACATCCCTGAAAAACACCATCATGGTTTGCGGAATATTTTTTGAAGTCATCGTATTCAGGATTACCATGCGGGGATCGACATTCAGCAGGTAGCTTAAGTCTTTGGATTGTTGCGCCCCGAGATAAACCAGTTTGTTTATAACATCGCCGCCGCCCATGCCACCGCCACGGCCGCCGCCCGGGCCACCGCCGCCCAACCTGAACGAGACTTTTACCAGCCCTTCGGTGTCGGAAAAGTTAGTAACTTTAAACGTTACCATTGTTTGCATTTTATCCTCCGATTTTACTTTTACTGCTTTTACAGTCGAAAACAAATATCCCGGCAAGGTTTTGGCCTTAAACCATTCGTCCATCAATGGGATTAATTCGAGATTAAACTCATCGTAAATTTTTTGCGAAAAAACCTCGAACGTAATATTTTTATGTGTATAGTCCTTCAGCAAATTTCTCAAAAAGCCCTGGAATTCTTCCTGTCCGGCTTTCCATTCAATCATCGAAAACAGTACGTCGCCCTTTAATTTAATTACATTTTCGATAATCCCTTTTTGTTTTGGGTCGGCCAGTATTTGCTGAAAAGTACTGTCCTGAAGCGCAATATTTGCGCGTTCATCGGGGCTTTGCCCCTGCATACTGCTCATGAACACCGAACGCATATCGGTTACCTGGTTTTTCAAATAAGCTTCAAAAATGCGGTTGGTTATTGGCCATTTATCAGACTGTATGTTGTTTTGGAAATTATACAGCATTGGGAAAATAAAATACGGGCTCAGTGTTGTCACCTGGGCGCCCCCTCCCGGGCCCCCTCTCCAGTTTCGTTCCTGTTCAGAGGTAAAAGTCCCCAGAAACTCTCCCAAAACCCGCAATTCAATATCCATTGGAGACAAGGTATTGTCTCCGCCCTGCCCCCAGCGCTGCACATTTTTCTTTTGGGCTTCAAAATCGATAGCCCTAATCATAAACCCTTTCTCCGGTATTAAAACCTGCTCGGGCTGAACATATTCCTGGGTTGAGGCCCAACTGCGCTTGTAGGTTTTAAATTGTGCGGGGACTTCAACCAGCGAAAGCCGATCGCTTGCATAGTTTAATTTGTAGGTGCGTTTAAAATCTTCGAACCGTTCGCTGACCACATTTGTAATGGTGTCGTTAATTTCTTTGAATGTGTTGGAAAAAAAGTCGTGCCCATCGATATACCAAACGCCAAATTCAACATTTTTGCCCTGCAGGGTTTTTTGCTTGTAATTTCCTACTGCCAGCGTAAGTTGTGTTAACGCATGGTTGTTTTCGAAGGTAAAATGCCCTGCCGAGATTTCTTTAATTACCCCCTGCGAAATGGCTTTTAACCCTTCGCTGGTTTTTACTTCGAGATTAAAATTGATAAACTGTGGCTGATACCAGCTAACATTGGCCGAACTGTATGTAACGCCTGTTTTGGGGTACCAGTTGGCTTCGGGGGTTAACAGCAAATAACAGGGGGTAATAAATGCATATCTTTTATCGACATTGATTACAAATTTTCCATATTTCTCCTGAATAATTTCTTCTTCGATATCGAGGTAGCAAAGCGCCTCATTTATTTTACCGGCATAAGTAAATTCTGCTTTTATCTCTTCCCCGGGGTTTAAGTTCACTTTATCGGAAACAATTACAAGGTGTTTTTCGCGCAAAAAGGGAGTTTCGGTTCCGTTCAGTTTCAGGCTGCTGATTTGTAAGCCGTCATTCAAACTGAAAACAAGTTCCTGAATTGTTTTGGTTGTTTCATTTTTTAAGTTCATTGCCGAAGTTGCCCCAATGGTTTCAGGTTTGTGTTCGATGGTTATGGATTGTGCAAGTGTAGATGGTAATTTTATTTCGACATATTTGTTGTTCAGCTCAATTGCATCGGCCCTGTATTTTTCGATTTGTTTGAACTTGTTGATATGATTGTAAGCCAGATAACCGCCTCCAACTGTAAAAATGATACTGAAAAATAAAGATAACCAGGTTGTTGCTTCTGATTGCGGTAACCGTTTTAACAAAAATATTGTTGCAAAAATAAACCCAAGTCCAAGAGAAAGATAGATTCCACGGTGAATGATAATGGCTTCAAGATTTCCGAACCCAATAATATCAGATTTTAGCATCGGGATGTTGAAAGCCATATAATCGAAAATATAGTAAAACCTGGCCTGTAACAGAAAAAGTGTAATTCCGATATAACCCAGGATCAGCACAAAAGTAATTGCCTGGTTGCGAATAATACTCATTAGCAAAAACGAAAGCCCCATTATAAATATAAGTGTAGGCACACTTATGGCAAGTAAATAAATGCCATAAGATACCCAGCTTACAGTTGTTCCTTTTGCCAGTAAATTAAAAATAAGCGCCAATATTACAACCAATACATTCAGGACCAGAAACACCTGAAGATTGCCCCAGGTTTTACCAATTACATATTCGCCGTTGGTCATCGAGCGCATATAAATTACCTCGGTTGTGTCGAGTTTTTTGTCGCGTTTTAAAAAGTCGGATGCCAGGAAAACAGCAATTATTGCCTGGGCAACATTTAAAATTAAAAGATTAAAATAAGGGATAGCGCTTGGAATAGCCCTGATAGCCCAGCCTTCGCCGCCGCCCCCTTGAATAATCATCCCGAAATTCATCCCGAAAAGAACAAGAAGCGAGAGAATACTGAAAATCCTGAAAAACCAGCTCCTTAAAAGTGTTTTACGCTCGTATTTGGCAATTGAGAGTATGTTGTGAAATGATATCATTATTAAGTTTTTTGTTTGATTATACTTTGCTCCACTGATTTAATTTATTCTCCATAAAATGAACGTAGGCATGTTCAAGATTGGGTTTAATTTGCTCGCCGTAATACCCGTTGATTTCGGCGGCTACCACCTGTACTTCCCAGCCTCCGTCGATAGGTATTGTTGAAATTACCGGATATTTCTCGTTAATTTCGAGGTACTCTTTTTCGGTTGCTTTTATTAGCCACACATATCCTTCGGCTTCTTTAACAAGTTGCTCGGGCGAACCGGCAAAAGCAAGTTTGCCCGAATTCAACAAAGCCATGTTGTCGCAGGTGCTCGAAATATCGCCTACAATATGTGTCGAAAGGATGATAATTACATCGCGCGTGCTGATTGTTGAAAGCAGGTTGCGGAAACGGATTCTTTCTTCGGGGTCGAGACCGGTAGTTGGTTCGTCAACAATAATAATTTTGGGGTCGTTTATCAATGCCTGTGCAATTCCCAACCGGCGTTTCATACCTCCCGAAAGTTTATTGGCATTGCGGTCGCGGGCTTCAAACAAACCAACTTCTTCGAGCATTTGCTCCACTGCCGTGCGACGTGTTGCACCGTTTTTCATGCCTGACAAACGAGCTGCGTAATCCAAAAACTCGTACGTTTTCAGTTTCGAAAAAAAACTGAAATCCTGCGGTAAATAACCCAGCATCGAACGGATTTCGCGCCTGTTTTTGGCCAAATCCAAATCATTTACCGTTACCTTGCCGCTGGTGGGTTTCATTAAGGTTACCAGAATTCGCATCAGCGTTGACTTTCCTGCGCCGTTTGGCCCAAGTAAACCAAACATTCCGTTTGGAATTTCAAGGTTCAGGTTTTTTAAAGCATAGCTGCCACCCTTGTAAATTTTATTAAGATTCTCGATTCTTATTTGCACGGTTTAAAATTGTAATTGTGAAAACAGTGACTTTGACTTTTATGCGTTAAAATAGTTTAAAACAGAATTTGATTTGTATCAATAAAAATTAATATTTCTTTACATTCGGCAAAATTTTTTTTATGAAAATAAAAATTCTTCAATTGCTCGAAGGCGCTAAAGAAGCCTGCGGATTAACTGTAATAATCGATGTTTTCAGGGCTTTCTCCACAACATGTTATGCTTTTAATGCCGGAGCAAATAAAATTATTCCCATTGGCGAAATTGAACAGGCATATAAACTCAAGGAAAATAACCCTGATTATATTTTGGTTGGCGAGCGCAACGAGCAAAAACCTCCGGGATTCGATTTTGGCAATTCACCTTCGCAATTACTGAATGGAAATTTAACTGGAAAAACAATTGTACATACCACCAGTTCGGGCACTCAGGGAATTGCCAATGCAAAAAATGCCGGTGAAATAATAACCGGAAGTTTTGTAAACGCAGGGGCAATTGTAAATTACATCCGTCAAAAACAGCCCAAAACAGTTTCGCTGGTTTGCATGGGTTACGCGTGCGAATATCCTACCGACGAAGATACGCTTTGCGCCGAATGGATAAAAAACGAACTGGAAGCCCCTCCTGACCTCCCCGCAGGGGGAGGAAATAAATGCAAAAGCTTTGCGGAAATGGTTGAGATAATTAGAAGAGGTTCGGGAGCCCGGTTTTTTGAAACTGAAAAACAAAGCTGGTCGCCACAGGCCGATTTTGAACTTTGTCTCGACCTTAACCGTTTCGGGTTTGTGCTGAAAATTGAAAAAGAGGGTGGATTGAATTATCTTAGGAAAATTGAAATTATTTGAACCGTCATTCTGTCCGTCAATTGACGGATTCTGAATCCTTTCGATTAAAAGATGCTGAAATGAATTCAGCATGACGATCAAAAAATATAGAATATGAAAAAATACAATTTTGATGAAATAGTCCCGCGTGAGGGAACCAACTGTTTAAAATACGATGCCCGCGAGCGGTTTTTTGGTAAAAGCGATGTTCTGCCGTTATGGGTTGCCGACATGGATTTTAAAACACCCGATTTTATTGTTGATGCCATTAAAAAACGCGCTGAACACGAAATTTACGGCTATACTTTCAGGGGCGACTCGTATTACCAGTCGATTATCGGTTGGATGAAACGCCGCCACAACTGGGAGATTCAGCGTAAGTGGATTTCTTTTAGCCCGGGAGTGGTTGCCGGATTAACTTTTGCAATCGAAGCTTTTACTAAACCTGGCGATTGCGTGGTTGTGCAGCCTCCGGTTTATTTTCCATTTTTCGATTGTGTAAAAGGCCTCAAACGAAAAATGGTTGAGAACCCGTTAAAAATTGAAAATGGCCGCTATACTTTCGATTTTGAAGATTTAAAAGCTAAAATTGATGGCAATACAAAACTGTTGTTACTGTGCAATCCTCAGAATCCGGGAGGAATGGTTTGGACAAGGAAAGAACTGACTGAACTTGCGGTTATTTGTCTCGAAAATAAAATCATGATTATTTCCGATGAAATTCATTCCGATTTAATTTATAAAGGTCATCAACACATCCCGATTGCCAGCCTTTCTGAAGAAATTGCACAAAACTGCATGATTTCGATGGCGCCCAGCAAAACTTTCAATGTAGCCGGACTTTCATCGTCGGTTGTAATCATTCCGAACAAAACTAAATTTGCGCGATTTGAACGGGCAATAGGAGTTGGCCATTTGGGAATGGGAAACATTTTTGGAACAGTTGCCGTTGAAGCCGCCTACACTCATGGCGACGAATGGCTGAAACAGTTGCTTCAGTATTTATGGGAAAACTATCAGCTTTTGGCAGATTTCTTCAAAACCAGGCTGCCAAAAGTAAAAGTGATGAAACCTGAAGCAACCTACCTGATTTGGATCGATTTCAGGGAATACGGGTTGAAAAATGATGAATTGATAAAATTTACCATCGAAAATGCCAGGGTCGGATTAAATGATGGCAGCCGCTTTGGTACCGGCGGCGATGGCTGGCTGCGCATCAATATCGGTTGCCCGCGAAGTATTTTGTTGGAAGCGCTGGAAAGATTGGGAAAAGCGTTTGGGTAAAATGTGATTTACTTTTTACTTACATTCAACACTGTTACTCCAATGATTTCATCATTTTTGTAACGAATAATTTTTTGGTACCACTCCAACTTGATGTCACAATTTGTGATATCAGGTTTTCGAACTCTTACTGGTTTAGTTGCTATATATAAGTTTCATGAGAATCTTAAACTCAATGATACCCAATATAGTTGCAAACGCGAGGCAATCAATGAACTTATAGCAATTAATTAGTTGATATTTATCAATTTAATTGGGGCTAAACGATAAGTTTTTATCAGAATAAACCAGTATTATTGTCTATACGTTTTCCATTAAAGTTAAACTGACTTTTAGTTCTCAATTTAAATATTCCGATTGATGTTTTGTAGGTTTTTGGCATCAATATTTGAAAAGTAAAAAAACCTGTTAAATCTGATTTATTATGAAAAAAATTTACCTTATTGTTTTAGTTTTTGCAGCCTTAGCCACAATAGCAGCGATGGATGTTGATGCCCAAGATTATCAGGGCACCGAATCTTGTGCGATGTGCCATTCAAGGCCCCTTGGCAGTTATCCGGGTTATACGAAGTTTACCGAAACGCTTCACACAAAAATTCACCTTCTACCTTCGGTTACTACAATGATTGGCGATTATACCAAGGAAGTTGATATGGGAACATCATATGGCAATGCGAAAGTAGGTTTTAGGATTGATGGCGGGAAATACTTCATCGTTTTTAAACCAAAAACGGGAACCCAGCTAGAACATGAAGTTGTTTATACTTATGGAATAGGATGGAAACAGAGGTATCTGGTTAAAATTGAGTCGAGTTAT
>CAMTWS010000206.1:0-20455 GCA_947085485.1 uncultured Prolixibacteraceae bacterium | reverse complement strand
GGTTTCCATTAATCGGTCGTGTACTTCGCCAACAGTTTCGTTTACTCCAATCGGAGTTTCCCTTTTGAAAATAATTTTCCCGGCATCAATTTCATGGTCGAGCAAAAAAGTGGTGACCCCGGTTTTTGTTTCGCCATTCATCACCGCCCAGTTTAACGGGGCAGCGCCGCGATATTGCGGCAATAACGAACCGTGCAAATTAAATGTTCCCAATGGCGGCCTATTCCAAACCACCTCAGGCAACATTCTGAAAGCAACCACGACCTGCAAATCGGCTTTTAATATTTCCAATTCAGCTAAAAACTCCAGATTTTTCAGTTTTTCGGGTTGAAGCACTTTCAGGTTATTTTCAACAGCATATTTTTTCACTGCCGGTTCGGTGAGTTTATTGCCACGGCCAGCTGGTTTGTCGGGCGCAGTAATTACACCAACTACGTTGTAACCACCATTAACCAGTGCTTTTAAACTGGCCACAGCAAAATCTGGTGTACCCATAAAAACAATTCTCAAATCCTTTCCTTTCATAATAATCACTATTATCAATACTCAAAATTATCAAGAAAAAAATAAGGAATAAGAAATAAGGAATCACAAATCAGAAATTTTTCCTGATGACCAATGACCGATGACTATTTCCTGACTTCCTTCCTCAAAACCGTATTTCCCTTTTGCGCTTTTGGCCAGTAGGGGCAATGCCGGCATCCGTTTGAACAGCAGTAACCACGGTTTATCAGGTAACTCTCAGTCATTACGCGATAACCTTTTTCAATGTAAAAATCTTTGCCCTCTTGCAGGTTATCCGAAAAACTGTCGCTGCCGCCAAAAATATCGTCGAAATGGCCCATTTAAAAGTTTTCTTCAAAACTAAGCATTATCTTTAAAAGAAGATTATTAGCTTTTTAGATATGAGTACCAAGACAAGAAAAACTATAAGATGGGAATCGAAAAAGATTATCTGATGCGGCAATTAATGATGTTGTTCGATGTCATTCAGAAAATATTGCGTTACCGGAAAAGGGGTGAAAATGAAGAAGCCATGGATGAGATTCAATATTTTTATGAATGTTTAAATATTGAGCATGAAATTAACTCAATGGGCATTGAAAACCTGCTGAAATTCCTCGAAAGCGAAAAAAAACTGACCAACGAGCACATCGAAATGATTGCATTTGTGCTAAAAGAGCAAGGTGAACTTTCGGAAAACGAAGAAAATAAACTCAATTTTTTCGGAAAAGCTTATTTTCTGCTCGACAAAGTTGAACGCGAAAGCTTTACTTTTTCGATGGACAGGCAAATGAAGATGGCAGAATTAAGAGGGCATTTGAATTAATGCGGGAATGAGTGAATGGGTGATTGGGTGAATGAGAAATTTACAGGAAGAAAAACGCAATTCCGATAACGGTGATAACTGCACCCAGAATTTCTTTCCAGTTGATCTTTTCCTTGAATAAAAAAACTGCCGGGGCAATAATTAAAACAGGCGTTATCGACATTAAAGTTGCTGCAATTCCGGCTTGTGTATGTTGTACCGCCAATAATGAAAACGACACGCCCAAAAACGGGCCAAAAAATGCGCCAAGCGTAATCCGTTTCATGGCAGGAATATTTTTTGTTGCAGCCATAAACCTTGGCCAGCGCTTCATAAAAGTTAAAATAAAAATAAACCCTACAATTCCGGCCAGTACCCTGATTTGTGATGCCGAAAAAGCATCGTAATCGCCCATTCCTTTTTTGCTCAGTACCAATCCGGCGCCCTGTCCCATCGCTCCTCCCAAAGCCAGCAAAATACCCTGAACCGAATAATTCGATTTTATTTTTCTGGTAATTGTTCCATTCTCTTCGGTTTTTTCCCGTTTCAAAATTACGATAACAATACCGGTAAGGGTAATTGCCATTCCAATAAAATGGGTAACCGATAAAACTTCGCCCAAAACCAGCCAGCCAATAAACGCGGCAAACGGCGGCGCAAGCGCCATTACCAGCATCGAAATCCGCGCGCCTATTACAACCAGCGCCTGAAAAAGCAACAAATCGCCGATGACAAAACCTACCAATCCCGAAAGTGCCAGCCACTGCCACTGAAAAAGTGAAGCATCGGTTGGGAAGAAAAACCCGCGGACAATCCAACTGTAAAAACCGATAAAGAAAAATGCAATCACCAGCCGGATGAGATTCACTGAAAGCGAACCCACTTTTTTCCCCGCTGATTCAAACGCTATACTGGTAACTGTCCAGAATACAGCCGTTAAAACCCCTGCTATTTCACCAAAATGATTTTGCATAATTATGGCTGCAAAAGTAGAAATATTACCGATTAACAATTGGCGTAAGATGCAATAAAAAAGCCTCTCTTCCGAAAGGCTTTTTTCAATATTTAATTTTGATTTTATTTCAAAGTTTCCGAAACAAAAGCACGCAACTCGTCGCCCCGTTTATTTTTGGCAATTATCTTTCCTGTTTTGTCAACCAGCAAACTCGATGGCATAGACTGGATGGCATACATTTGCGAAGCTTCATTTTGCCAGTAAGCCAAATCAGAAACCTGAGTCCAGGCTAATTTATCATCGGAAATGGCTTTTATCCATTGGCCTTTTTCGCGGTCGAGCGATACGCCAAAAACTGTAAACCCTTTGGCTTTATAATCGTTATAAACGGCAACAATAATCGGATTTTCAGCGCGACATGGGCCACACCAGGCTGCCCAAAAATCGAGTAAAGTCAATTCGTTTTTAGAATAAATATCCGAGAATTTAACCGGTTTTCCATCGGGGTCGTTTTGCGTAAAGTCGGGAGCGACTTGCCCGACAGCAACTTTTTTCAGTTTAACGATTTGTTCTTTTAACTGAAGGATTGAAGGAATTGAATCGAGTTTTGGGTCTAAAACGGTCACTATTGCTTCCAGTTCGTCAACCTCTTTTCCGTATTGAATCTGGCTTAAAAAATAAGGAGTTACATACGATGCCGGATTATTTTTAATAAAATCCTCACGCATTACATTTGTACTTTCGTACATTTTCTCAACCTCTGCCATTATTTCCCTGCCTTTTGCAGTATCGCCGGCAGCAATTGCAGCCCTCGATTCCTGGTAAAGCGCCATATATTTTTCGCTAACTTCATTGATCTGCTTATCTAACGCGGCATATTGATCGTGCGTTGGTGAACCGGTAACCACAACTTTATTTAATGAATCGGCTTTCCCAACAACTGACATCTTTGTATTTTCAACAAAAATGATTGTTTTGGAACGCTCACCCAATACCGACAAATAATAGTCAACAGGGTAATCAACCATACCTTCCAAAACAGCAACTCCATTAACAATGTCGGCAGTATCAACCGGGAGCCAGGCTTCGGTACCACGCTTTTCGAGCAAAATTTTGCCTTCAGCGCCTTCAAGTTGAACCTTGATGTTAAAACCCGCTTGTTTTTGAGTACAGGCAAATGCAACCACTCCTAAAATCAGAACCAGAATTTTTTTCATTTTCACAAAAAATTAAATTATACAGCTTTAAAAATCGCAGCGAAGATAAACATTCTGTTAGAATTTATTCCATTTCAATTTTGTAGGCTGCGAGATCTTCAACAAGCGAACCGCGGATAAACTCGGCATGCCCTTTTACCAGCGATTTTGCCAGTTTTATGAATACTTTGGCCGATTTGATAAAAGAGGCATCGCGGTTACTGTCGATAACGAGCAGGTAACTCATAATGATGAATCCGGCCATTTCGACCAAACGGCGGGCATGAAAATCGATGAACTCGTTGTCGTTGCTGTCAACTACTTTTTTAACAGCCTGCTCGTAATCATCAGTAAGGATAATCAGCGTGCGGCGCATGAATTCCAGTTCAGAAGTGATTTTCTGTGATTCGTATTCGCGAATCTGGGCCAGGTAACCACCTGTAGTAACACCGCGGATAGCAGCAACTACCTGTAACTGGGTTGTTCCTTCGTAAATTGAGGTAATTCGTGCATCGCGGTAAATCCGTTCAACAGGATAATCTTTCATGAAACCCGAACCACCATGAACCTGAACGGCATCATAAGCGAGTTGGTTACAGAATTCGCTTGCCAAACCTTTACCCAGTGGTGTGAAAATATCAGCCAGTTTCTGATATTTCTTCATTTCGTTCTTTTCATCTTTGTCAAGTGCACGTTCATCGGAAATGTGCGCATAAGTTTTGTACATGTCAACAAAACGGGCAGTTTCGTACAACAAGGTGCGCGAAGCATCCAGTTTCGCCTTCATGGTTGTAATCATCTCGTAAACGGCGGGGAAGCGGATAATTGCCTTTCCAAACTGAACACGTTCTTTTGCATAAACCAACGCTTCGCGGTATGCAGCTTCGGAAATCCCAACTGATTGCGCATGGATACCCAAACGGGCGCCATTCATAAGCGCCATCACGTATTTTATCAATCCCAACTTTCGGTCGCCCACCAATTCGCCGGGAGCATCTTTAAATACAAGTTCGCAGGTTGGGGAACCGATAATTCCCATTTTATGCTCGATGCGGCGAACGCTAACCCCGCCTTGCCGCTTATCGTAAATAAACATCGACAAACCGCGGCCATCTTTTGTTCCGGCTTCCGACCGGGCCAGTACAAGTGCAATGTCTCCATCGCCATTGGTTATAAAACGTTTAACACCATTCAGCAGCCAGGCGCCTTTCTTCTCGTTCCAGATAGCTTTTAACTGAACGGCCTGCAAATCGGAACCTGCATCAGGCTCGGTTAAGTCCATTGCCATGGTTTCGCCGGCACAAACACGCGGCAAATATTTTTCCTTTTGTTCTTCCGAAGCAAATTCGTTGATTGTTTCGGCACAATCCTGAAGTCCCCAGATATTAACGAACCCCGCATCGGCGCGCGAAACAATATCGGCAGCCATGATGTACGGCACAATCGGAAAGTTCAGACCGTCGTATTTGCGTGGCAACGACATGCCCATTAATCCGGCTTTGCGAAGAGCGTCAATATTTTCTTCGGTCCCGCGGGCATATATCACATGGCCATCGACAACCTGAGGCCCTTCAGCATCAATGCTTTCGGCATTTGGAGAAACAATATCGCCACAGATTTCGCCAACCACTTCGAGCACTTTTTCGAAACTGTCCAAAGCATCTTCATAATCAATCGGCGCAAAATCGTATTTCTTCTTTTCTTCGAAATTCCGTTCTTTCAGCCGAACAATTTTCTCCATCAGCGGATGGGTCAAATGGAATCTCAGGTCTTTATTATCGGTATAAAAATTTGCCATTTTACTTCGTATTTGCTTTATAATATTTAATCATTTTCGGAAGAATATCAGCCACATCTCCTGTGATCACATAATCGGCAATTGAGTTGATTGGCGCTTCAGGATCGGTGTTGATGGCAATAATCTGGGCCGATTCTTCCATTCCTGCGCGGTGCTGTATTTGTCCTGAAATTCCACAGGCAATGTAGAGTTTCGGGCGAACCGTTGTTCCTGTCTGGCCAATCTGGCGGTCATGGCCAACATAACCTGAATCGACCGCAGCGCGTGAAGCGCCAACTTCGCCTCCCAGCACTTCGGCCAGTTCAAAAAGTAAATCGAAATTGGCTTTCGAACCAACACCATAACCTCCGGCAACAATAATTCCTGCCCCTTTGATGTTGACCTTACTTTTTTCCATGTGACGGTCGATGAGTTCAACCACAAAATCGGTATCGCTGCAATATTTCGAAACATCGAGTTTATTGGTTTTCCCTTTATACTTCGGGTCGAGGATTTCTTTTTTCATCACACCCTCGCGGACAGTTGCCATTTGCGGACGACAATCAGGGTTGATAATGGTTGCGATGATATTCCCTCCGAACGCAGGACGAATCTGGTAAAGCAGGTTTTCATACACTTTATCCTGCTTTTTATCTTCGTGGTCGCCAATAACAAGGGACGTGCAATCGGCAGTCAAACCGCTATGTAAAGCCGAAGAAACACGCGGGCCCAAATCGCGGCCAACAGAGCTTGCTCCCATGAGGGCAATCTGCGGTTTTTCCTCCTCAAAAAGTTTTACCACAATCGACGTATGTGGCAACGTAGTATAAGGAGCCAGGCGTTTATCGTCGGCAGTGTGCAAAACATCAACGCCATAAGGGAAAATGTCTTTTTCAATACCATCGAGTTTATGCCCGATGGCGATTGCCTCGAGATTACATTTCAATTCGGTGGCCAGCGCCCGGCCTTTGGTCAGCAATTCCATGCTTACCTCGGCAACCTGTCCATCTTCTATTTCGCAATAAACAAAAACACTATTCATATTGTGGAATGTTTTATCAATTATCCAATTGTATGACTTTCAATTAACTCACGCATCAGTTGATTTATATCTTCGTCAGACGAAGTAATCACCTTGGCCCCTTTCGACTGAAGAACAACGTTCTCAATCTTTTTTACCTTGGTTGGCGAACCTGTTAAGCCCAGTTCATTCATATCAACCTCAATATCCTGAACTGTCCATTCCTTAATATTCAGGTAAGGGCGATCGTTGTACAGGTGAATATAATCATCGTTGGCTACCTGCATTTCAGAAATTGTTTTGGCATGTTTGTATTTCATGATCAGTTTGGCATTGCGTGCGCGGCAATCGGGAGCCGAACTGTTCACGGTAACAACCAATGGCATCGGACATTTCACCACTTCCACCCCGCGTTCGAGGCGACGTTTTACGGTAACCATTCCTTTATTGATGGACTTAATTTCCTCGGCATAGGTAATTTGCGGGATTCCAAGTTTTTCGGCTACCTGCGGTCCAACCTGGGCGGTATCGCCATCGATTGCCTGGCGGCCGGCGATGATGATATCGTAATTGCCGTATTTTTTCAAGGTTTGACCAATGGCATACGATGTAGCCAGCGTATCGGAACCGGCAAATGCGCGGTCTGTGAGTAAAATACCATCATCGGCCCCACGAAACAACCCTTCGCGGATAATTTCGGCTGCACGGCCTGGCCCCATCGTTAAAAGGGTGATGGTAGTTCCCGGGAAATTGTCTTTTATCCGAAGCGCCTGTTCAAGTGCATTCAAATCTTCCGGATTAAAAATGGCCGGAAGGGCAGCCCGGTTAACCGTCCCATCGGCTTTCATTGCATCTTTGCCAACATTCCTGGTATCGGGCACCTGCTTGGCAAGAACGATAATCTTGTAACCTTTCATGAGTTATAATTTGTATTAATTACGTTCGATTTTTAAAAGGATGCAAATATAGAAATTCAACCCTGAAAATCAAGTAACTTTAACAAGCAATTCGGCATGGGTAACAGTTGAATAACTTCTAAGGCGGGCGTTTAACCTGAATTGTTACCGGGTTGAATGCTGTATCGCTGACAGGCAAAGAAAACAGAACAATCTACTTTATTTTTCTAAAAATCCTTTTTCCAAATTCAACCATTTTATTTAAAATAATTTTATGGTGGAAAGTGACAGAATAATTAACATTCATCAAAAAAATACCATTATTGAATCGGGATTTTGGATCAAATTTGAACTTAAAGCAACTCTAAATTACCGTCACCCGCACCTTTTTGTTTTTCAGCTTGCTGTTATCAACAAGCGGTAAAAGTTCAATCACTTTTTGAGCGTGAACAGCAACAAAAGCGCAGTCGTGTTTTAATTCGATTGCCCCCAAATGGTCATTTTCCAACAGGCCCTGTTTGATGAACAATCCGGCAATATCACCTTTCGAAATTTTATCTTTCCTGCCTCCTGAAATAAACAGTGTTGTCCACTCAGATTCTGCACGAACCGGAGCTTTTTTCACCTTCTCGATTTCGGTTTTGGGAATAAACGAAGGCAGATCCTCTCCAACCCATTTCAAAATATAGGCAGTCCCTTCGTTGTGCATTCGGGCAGTCCGTCCGTTTCGGTGCGTAAATTCCTGGCTTCGGAGTGGCAGATGGTAATGAATAATAAATTTCAACTCGGGAATATCGAGTCCACGCGATGCCAAATCGGTGGCAATTATTAACTGATGCGTGCCATTGCGGAATTTGATGAGCGCCCGTTCCCTGTCAATCTGCTCCATTCCGCCATAAAAACAGCCGTGACTGATTTTATTTTCAGTAAGAAATTCGCTGACCCGCTGAATGGTTTCCTTGAAATTGCAAAAAATGATTCCTGGCTGATTCCCCAGGTGATTCAACGCCTCCACCAGTGTTTCAAGTTTGTCTTTCGAAGAAGAAATAATAGTTTTGATATTTAACTGCTGAATTTTCTCGTGCAAATAATCGACATAAACAGGATTCGACAATCCAACAAACGAAGGAATAACAACTTCGTGTGTGGCAGATGTCAGTATTTTCTTTCGAACGTTTGGAAGCGAAGTAATGATTGCTTTCATTTCAGCTTCAAACCCGATTTCCAACGATTTATCAAACTCGTCAAGCACCAATGTTTTTATGCTTTGTGTCGAAAAGGTTTCCCGCATAATGTGGTCCGAAATTCTTCCGGGAGTGCCGATTAAAATGGCCGGCGGGTGGTTTAAATCCATTCTGTCTTTACTGAAATTGCGGCCACCGTAAAAAGCGTTGGTTTTGTAACCGGTTCCCATTTCGCGAATCACCTGTTCAATCTGAATGGCCAGTTCACGCGAGGGAACAAGAATCAAGACCTGAATTTCTGTGCATTTTGCATCCAGTTCTGCAATAATCGGCAACATAAAAGCCAGTGTTTTCCCGGTTCCGGTTGGCGAAAGCAATACGACTTCCGATCCTGTATGGATACCTTGTTGCGCCTCTTCCTGCATGGGATTAAGCTTCTCAATATTGAGTTTACTGAGTATGTTTTTTTGATTCTTTTTTATTCCTGACATGGCGCAAAGGTAAACTTAATTACGTAGTAGAAATAAACCCTTTATTTTACTTATAAATACTCTGGTTAGTAAGAGAACCGTTCCCTCATCACTAAAAAAAGAAGGAACGGTCTTTTGTGTCCACCATAATTTTAAGGTACAAAAGAGCAGTTTTTAAATATTAAAAATATAAATGAAACATTTGATTTCTACGAAACTCATTAATTATTTAGTGCTATTATAAGCGTATTATTCATTATTATACAATAATAAACAACAACAAACAATATATTGATGGATATTTATTATATTTGTACATCAACTCAAAATTCATTGGTTATGAAAAATTCAAATGGATTAACAGAAGTATTCAAAATCTTCCATAACACAGAATCGTATTTCAGCGATCGTGACAAAAACCAGTCGAACAAACTCATTTTCAACCAAATTATCATCATTTGTATTTTTGCTTTTATTTACGGTGTGGTAATGGGCAGTTACCACAGTGTAGTGCAGTCGGCGGTCGCGGGGGTAAAACTGATAGTTTTAACGTTTTTCACTTTAATTATTTGCTTTCCATCGTTTTTTGTAATTCAACAGGTTTTAGGTTCAAAAATGAGTTTCAGGCAAATGATAATAATTATATTAAGCGGCTTCGTGCTTACTTCAACCATTGCATTGTCGTTTTCTCCCATTGTAATTTTCTTCCAGATTACCGGGAACAACTATCATTTTCTTCAACTGCTCCATGTTGCAATATTTCTGTTCTCAGGATTTTTTGGAATGAGGTTGATGGTTGATGCTTTAAAATTTGCCTGCGATAAAAAAAGTATTTATCCACAAATCGGTGTGACGGTTTTCAGGATTTGGATAATTATAATGGCTTTTGTTGGTATTCAGCTTGCCTGGAATTTAAGGCCGTTTTTAAGTGACAAAAATGAAGTGTTTAAGTTGTTCAGAAAATATGAAGGTAACTTTTATACAGCCATAATTTACTCAGTAAAACAATTGGGGATTGATAAAGAAGTTTCGACAACCAATACAAAGAATCCGCCCTTACAATTAATTGATTCGATAGCCAATCAACAAAGCGATTCAACAAGTATTTTATATTTTACGAAATAAGTTGACATGGAGGAGATAATGACATTGGAGGAGGTTGCGAAATACTTAAAAGTTAAACCGCAAACCATTTATACCTGGGCTCAATCGGGAAAAATACCAGCTGCTAAACTGGGAAAGGAATGGAGGTTCAGGAAATCTGTTGTGGACAAATGGTTCAATCAGCATATTGACGATAAATTTTCAGAACATTTAGAATAATGTACAGAAGAAACCTGTTCACTTAATTCTAATTAAAGAAGAAAGGATTCTTTTCGGCATAGTTCGATTGCTGAACTAATAAAATCAACTAAATTTCGCTTACATAAAATTAACAATTGATTATCCTAAAATGAAATACGCATCCTGTCTTTTACTATTCGTAGTACTACTCAACGGATTAGCCACAATCTCCTTTGGCCAAAACATAATCCTTCAACAATCAAACGAAACCGGGATCTATAAAAAAGGGGAGAAAATCAAAGTATCTGTTTTTTTGAATGAACTCAAATCTGACTCAATCACCATAAAAACACGTGAAAATTACAGCGACCTGATTTCAACTCAAAAAATGAAATATTCGGGTGATACACTTCTTGCTTACTCCGGGAGTTTTCAAAAACCAACCTCATTAATTTTTGAAGTCATCGTTGATAAGAAATCAGCCAGCACCGGCCTGGTAGTTGACCCGGAGAATTTTCAGCCTGGAACAAGCCGCCCCAAAGATTTCGACAAATTCTGGAAAAAAGAGAAAAAAGCTTTGCGGGCATTGCCAACCGAAGTAAAAAATACTCCTGTAAATGACATTGAACCCGAATATTCCTGCTTCGACATTGAAATCAATTGCACCGGGCCAAAACCTGCCAGCGGTTATTTTGCCAAACCAGTGTCGGCCAAACCCGAATCGCTTCCCATTGTATTGTTTGTTCGGGCTGCGGGTGTTAAAGGAGACTGGTGCCAGAGTAAACCCAAGGAAGCGCTGAACTATGCAAAAATGGGAAAAGGTGCGCTGGCTTTCGATTTGAATGCACACGGAATGCAGAACGGCCAGCCACAGGAATTTTACGATGAACTTGAAAAAGGAGAGTTAAAAAATTACTGGGAAACAGGAGTTGAAAGCCGCGACGACTATTATTTCAGGGGAATGTATCTACGTCTGATACGAACACTTGATTTTCTGACCAGTCAACCGGAGTGGGATGGAAAACGGATTCTGGTAATTGGCGAAAGTCAGGGTGGTGGACAGGCGCTGGCCGCTGCCGGTTTGGATGAAAGAGTTTCTGCAGTGGTTGCAACAGTTCCGGCCATGTGCGATTTTGGCGGTGAACTGGTTGGCAGAACAGGAGGCTGGCCGCAACCCTTTAAAATAAAGGGAGATAAAGAAAAAATGCTAAAAACAATCCCCTATTTCGATGCTGCCCACTTATTGAAAAACTCAAAAGCAACCCTTGTCACTGAAATCGGATTTATCGATACTACCTGTCCTTCTGTTTCAATCTATGCCGCCATTAATCAATCGAAAGGAGAGAAAATAGTTTTTGTGGTTCCTTACCGCGGGCATCACTTAAACCAAAAAGAGTATCAGAAGATTTGGGAAGAAACGGTTTACAAACCAAAAATGAAGTTTATTGAGGAATTTCTGAAATAGTGAATTAATTGGCAATTTTTATTTCAACCAGCTTTTTAATATCTGTCAGCACAACCCCACTATGAATTTCAAGTCGAATTACCCGGCCTTCAGCGTAAACTCCCGAGTTCATCAATTCTTCCTTAATTTGAATTGAAATTTCAGAATTTAAAATCTGATCGGTTGCTTTTTGCCCAAATACCATCGCTACCCTGAAAAATCCTTCTCGTGGCGACATATATATGGTCGCCCGTTTTTTAACTTTTATTCGAAATCCCCTACCGTATTTCTTTACTGCAATGTGCCATTCTTCAATGGCAGAAGGGTATTTCTCCAATACAAAATCTCTGATTTCCATCCACAATGGGTAAGCTTCCGGGAGGGGAACAGCCAAATCTCCGGTTGAAGGCATTTTTGATGCATCGGTAAAAATGCTGATATCCATTTCAAAATAATTTACAGGTTAGTACAGGTTATTTTGTTTAAAGTTAAAATTTTATGCTTTTCCATTTTTAATCCGTTCAGATTTTACTCTGCTTTTGCATTTTCAAAAACAGGGTTACCAGTTTCAATTCCTTATATTTTGGAGTTTTAGCTTTAATATTGGTAGGGGCAACCTATTATTTCATTGTTTTTTAAAGAAGAAAGTGAAAGATCTGGGGTGAAGCTGCAAAAAACAACATTTACGCGACAAAGCACAAAACACAGATATTATAGATTTATGTATTTTATTTGTTACTATTCGTAGATTTTTGTCACTATTTATTTTTATATACAAGCATTTTGATTATTTTTGCCACACAATTATTCGAAATGAATATATAATAAATTATTATGTGTGGAATTGTTTGTGTATTCGATTTAAAAACAGAGGCCAGTGGATTGAGGCCAAAAGTGTTGAAGATGTCGAAGAAGATCCGTCACCGCGGGCCCGATTGGTCAGGGATTTATTGTGGCGAAAAAGCGGTAATGGCCCACGAAAGGCTCTCAGTTGTTGACCCTGAATCGGGCGGACAACCATTGTACAGTAAAGACAGAAAACTTATTTTGGCCGTTAATGGTGAAATTTACAATCATCGCGAAATAAGGAAACAATACAGTGGTAAATACGAGTTTTTGACCGGTTCGGATTGCGAAGTAATTCTGGCGCTGTACCGCGACAAAAAAGAGAAATTCCTCGATGAAATGAACGGGATTTTTGGGTTCGCACTGTACGACGAAGAAAATGATGCTTACCTGATTGCCCGCGACCATATCGGGATTATTCCGCTTTACCATGGGTGGGACGAATTTGGTAATTACTATGTCGCTTCTGAACTGAAAGCCTTGGAAGGACAATGCAAAAGAATTGAAGAGTTCCCCCCGGCACATTATTTATACAGCAAAGATGGCGAAATCAAACGCTGGCATACCCGCGAATGGACAGAATACGAAAACGTGAAAGAGAATCAGGCAAATATCGAAGACCTTAAAATCGCACTCGAAGCAGCGGTTCACCGGCAGTTGATGTCGGATGTTCCTTACGGGGTTTTGCTTTCGGGAGGCCTCGATTCGACTATTACTTCGGCGCTTGCAAAAAAATTCTCGGGCAAAAGGATTGAAACAAACGATCAGAAAGATGCCTGGTGGCCGCAACTGCACTCATTTGCAATCGGGCTTGAAGGATCGCCCGACCTGGCGGCAGCGAGAAAGGCAGCAAAAGAAATCGACACTATTCACCACGAAATTCATTACTCTATACAGGAAGGCCTTGATGCCATCCGCGACGTAATTTACCATATCGAAACTTACGACGTCACAACAATCAGGGCTTCCACGCCCATGTATCTGCTGGCGCGGTTTATAAAATCGATGGGAATAAAAATGGTTTTGTCGGGTGAAGGCGCCGATGAAATTTTCGGGGGATACCTCTATTTTCACAAAGCGCCCAATGCCGAAGAGTTCCATAAAGAATGCGTAAGGAAAATAAGCAGGCTCCATTTGTACGACTGTCTGCGCGCCAATAAAACACTGGCTGCCTGGGGAGTTGAAGGTCGTGTGCCATTTCTCGACAAGGAATTTTTAGATGTGGCCATGCGGTTTAATCCTGAAGAAAAAATGGCTAAAAACGGGCGAATGGAGAAATGGCCCCTAAGGAAAGCATTTCAAAGTCAAATTCCCGAAAGTATCGCCTGGAGGCAAAAAGAGCAATTTTCAGACGGGGTTGGTTACGGCTGGATTGATACCCTGAAAAAGGTCGCCAGCGATTTGGTTTCAGATGAAATGATGAAAAATGCCAAATTCCGTTTCCCGATAAATACACCAATGAGCAAGGAAGAGTACCACTACCGTACTATTTTCAGCGAACATTTTCCATCGGACGAAGCTGCGAAATGTGTACCCTCGGTACCCTCAATTGCCTGCAGCACTGCCGAAGCGCTGGCCTGGGACGCATCGTTCAGGAACAACGCCGATCCATCGGGAAGGGCTGTAAAAATGGTTCATTTACAGGGAATTGATATTGGAACGAAATAATAAACTATCTTTTCTGACGGGAATAATTAAAAGATTTTGTATGAATTGAATTCTGGTTCCGGGAACTAAAAAACTCTTTCTTCCGTTTTATTTTCTCCTTTTCCCATTCTGCCTTTTCGCCGTTTGTCATTGGTTTTTCGGTTTGCGGAAAAGGGTTTTTGTGGATCAACTCAATTTTCTGATTGATGAGTTTTTCAATGTCTTTCACATATCCGTTTTCTTCGGGTTCGCAAATCGAAATTGAAATTCCCTCCTCGCCTGCCCTGCCTGCCCTTCCAATTCTATGAATGTAAGTTTCGGAAATGTTTGGAATATCGTAATTAATAACATATTTCAGCTTATCGATATCAATTCCCCTTGCTGCAATGTCGGTGGCGACCAACACACGTATCTGACCATCTTTAAACTGCTGTAAAACTTTTTGCCGCTGATTCTGGCCTTTGTCGCCATGAATTGCCGCAGCCCTGATGTTTTGGGTTTTCAGGTTCCGTGTAATTTTATCGGCGCCGTGTTTGGTCTTTGAGAATAACAATACCTGCGAAATTTGCTTGTCGTTTAAAATATGGTGAAGCAAATCTTTTTTAGTCGCCTTATTTGTGTAATACAAAAATTGTTGAACTGTTTCAGCGGTTGTAACAGTTGGTGTAGCTTCAATTTTCTGCGGATTCTGCAGGATTTTTCTCGATAGTTCGACAATGCTGCCGGGCATGGTAGCCGAGAAAAACAACGACTGCCTTTTTGCCGGCAGTTTGGCAATTATCTTCCGGATATCGTGAATAAAACCCATGTCGAGCATCCGATCGGCTTCGTCCAATACGAAATATTCAATCTCGTTTAACCTCACGTAGCCCTGATCCATTAAATCGAGCAAGCGTCCGGGAGTTGCTACCAGCACATCAATCCCGTTCCGGATAGAACTGGTTTGTGAGGCCTGTTTAACGCCTCCGTAAATCACGGCATTTCTGATTCCGGTGTATCGGCCGTAGGTCGAAAAACTATCGGCTATTTGAATTGCGAGTTCGCGTGTTGGTGTTATTACAAGTGTCTTTATTTTTCGTTGCCCGTGGTTTTGCAATCTATCGTTGTACAAGTGCTGCAATATTGGAATGGCAAATGCAGCAGTTTTTCCGGTTCCGGTTTGGGCGCTTCCCAAAACATCGTTCCTGTCGAGAATCATCGGGATGGCTTTCTCCTGAATCAAAGTGGGCTCTGTATATCCTTCTTCTTTTACCGCCTTTAGAATAGGCTCAATAATATTTAAATCTTCAAATCGCATGTTTTAATTTCAATTTTGTTTCCGGGAAAAAGAAAGAGGAACCAAAATCTGATTCCTCTTCCCTATTTCTTATAAATATTTTTATGCCTGAGCTGTTGGTCCCCCAAAACTCATTGGTGGCAACATCTGGTCTGATCCGGGGTTTACATTTTTTATCGGCCCGTTTACGGTTTCAAACTTTTTAATATTATCCTGCAGGGCAAATAACAACCGTTTGGCATGTTCGGGTGTAAGAATAATGCGCGATTTTACATTCGCTTTCGGAATGCCAGGCATTATTCTGACAAAATCAACCACAAACTCTGAACTTGAATGAGTTATAACCGCAAGGTTTGAATATATTCCCTGTGCAATTTCCTCGCTCAGTTCAATATTCAATTGCTGGGGTATTTGATTTTTATCATCCATAACCATCAACTTTAAATGTAAATTAATCCTTAATATCAACCAATTGATCGTATTCTGATTTAGAACCGACTACCAGGTTTTTGTACTCTTTTAAACCCGTTCCGGCCGGTATTAAATGGCCACAGATTACATTCTCTTTCAATCCGTCGAGGTAATCGGTTTTACCGGTTATTGCCGCTTCGTTCAGAACTTTTGTAGTTTCCTGGAATGACGCTGCCGACAGCCAACTGCGGGTTTGCAGGGCTGCCCTGGTAATTCCCTGTAATACCTGGCTTGAAGTTGCAGGAATGGCGTCTCTCGATTCAATCAGTTTTTTATCTTTTCTTCTCAACTGAGAGTTTTCGTCCCTCAATTTTCTGGCTGAGATAATCTGGCCGGCTTTAATCCCTTCAGCATTACCCGGTTCGATTACAACTTTTTTGTTGTAAATCCAGTCGTTTTCTGAAAAGAATTCGTTTTTATCGACCACCTGTTTTTCAAGGAAACGGGTATCGCCCGGATCTTCGATTTCAACTTTCCGCATCATTTGGCGAATAATGATTTCGTAGTGTTTATCATTAATTTTTACGCCCTGCATACGGTAAACATCCTGCACCTCATTCAAAATATACTCCTGAACTGCGGTCGGGCCCTTAATTGCCAGAATATCAGAAGGTGTGACTGCACCATCAGAAAGCGGTGTCCCTGCCCTGATATAGTCGTTTTCCTGCACCAGGATTTGTTTCGAAAGCGGCACCATGTATTTTTTAACATCTCCCGATTTTGTGGTAACAATAATTTCGCGGTTGCCCCTTTTAATTTTACCCATCGAAATTTCTCCGTCGATTTCGGAAACAACCGCCGGGTTAGAGGGGTTACGAGCTTCAAAAAGTTCGGTAACACGCGGCAAACCACCAGTGATATCGCCTGCTTTACCAGCGGCACGCGGTATTTTTACCAAAACCATGCCCGCTTTAACTTTTTGTTTATTGTCAACCGAGATGTGGCCTCCAACAGGTAAATTGTAAGAACGAATCGCGTGTCCTTCTTTATTGAGTACCTTTAATGTCGGGTTTTTAGTTTTATCTCTCGATTCGATAATTACCCTTTCGCTATATCCGGTTTGTTCATCCGATTCTTCCCTGAAAGTAAGGCCGTCAATCAAATTTTCGAATTCTACAGTACCATCGAACTCAGTTATAATTACGCCATTAAACGGATCCCATTCACAAATCAGTTTTCCTTTGCGAATGTCCTGTCCATTTGTCACATACAATTTTGAACCATAAGGAATTGAATGGGTTGACAGGGTGATGCCTGTATTTTTATCTACAATCTTTAATTCAGCCAAACGACTTACAACGATGTCATATTCCTCGTTTTCTTCAGTCTTGAACTTAACTGCACGAAGTTCTTCTATTTCAGCATAACCGTCATATTTCGACTCAACCTTTGACTGAGCAGAAATGTTGCCTGCGATACCCCCCACGTGGAATGTACGAAGTGTAAGCTGGGTACCCGGTTCACCTATTGACTGTGCTGCAATTACACCGGTTGCTTCGCCTTTTTGAACTTTTTTGCCGGTTGCAAGGTTCCGTCCGTAACATTTGGCGCAAATACCAATTTTTGACTCGCAAGTAAGCACCGAGCGGATTTCAACTTTTTCAATCGGGGAATTCTCAATAACCGATGCAATTTCTTCGGTTAATTCATCTCCCGAAGCCACAAGTAAATCACCACTTAATGGGTGGAAAATATCGTGAACCGAAGTACGGCCTATAATACGTTCGAACAGTGACGCAACAATTTCTTCGTTGTTTTTAACTGTTGTTGCTTCCAAACCACGCAATGTGCCGCAATCATCTTCAGAAATGATAACATCCTGGGCAACATCGACCAGACGCCGGGTAAGATATCCGGCATCAGCAGTTTTTAAAGCTGTATCGGCCAAACCTTTACGCGCACCGTGAGTTGAAATAAAGTATTCAAGTACCGAAAGCCCTTCTTTAAAGTTGGCAAGAATCGGGTTTTCGATGATCTGTGAACCGGTAGAACCTGATTTCTGAGGTTTCGCCATCAATCCCCTCATTCCGCTGAGCTGGCGAATTTGCTCTTTCGAACCACGCGCCCCTGAATCAATCATCATATAAATAGAGTTGAATCCCTGTTTATCGGAACTAAGTGTTTGCATAACCGAATTGGTAAGTTTTGAGTTGGCATGTGTCCAGATATCAATTACCTGGTTGTATCTTTCGTTGTTGGTGATAAAACCCATGTTGTAATTATTCATTACTTCATCAACCTCGGCATAACCATCGGCAACAATTTTCGCCTTGATATCGGGAATAATAACATCGTCGAGATTAAATGACAGGCCACCTCGGTAGGCCATATCGAACCCGAGTTCTTTAATATCGTCGAGGAAAGCAACTGTTGTTGCGTTGCCACTACGAATAAATACATCGGTAATAATTGTCCTTAACGATTTTTTAGTTAACAACTGGTTGATGTAACCTGCCTGGCGCGGAACTTTCTCGTTAAATAAAACACGTCCGACCGTAGTTTCAATTATATGTTTGAAATATTTGCCATTTTCATCTACGTCTTCAACTTTCACTTTAATAATGGCATGAAGATCGATTACTTTCTCTGAATAGGCAATAATTACTTCTTCAGCCGAATAGAAAATCATTCCTTCTCCCCTGGCGCCTTTTCTGGCTTTGGTCATGTAATACAAACCAAGAACCATGTCCTGGGAAGGGACCTGAATTGGGGCGCCATTTGCCGGGTTTAACAAGTTGTGTGAAGCAAGCATTAAAAGCTGGGCTTCAAGAATTGCTGCATTTCCCAACGGGAGGTGAACGGCCATCTGGTCGCCGTCGAAGTCGGCGTTAAAACCTGTACAAACCAGCGGGTGTAGCTGAATTGCTTTCCCTTCGATCAACACGGGCTGAAAAGCCTGGATTGACAAGCGGTGAAGCGTGGGCGCCCGGTTTAACAACACCGGATGTCCTTTTAAAACGTTTTCCAGAATTTCCCAAACAACGGGGTCTTTGCGGTCAACTATTTTCTTTGCCGATTTTACTGTTTTTACAATCCCGCGTTCAATTAACTTGCGAATTACAAACGGCTTGTACAATTCGGCAGCCATATCTTTGGGGATTCCACATTCGTGAATCTTAAGTTTTGGACCAACAACAATTACCGAACGGGCTGAATAATCGACACGTTTACCCAGAAGGTTTTGACGGAACCGGCCTTGTTTCCCTTTCAAACTATCGGAAAGTGATTTCAATGGCCTGTTGTTTTCAGTTTTTACAGCATTCGATTTCCTTGAGTTGTCGAACAATGAATCGACTGCCTCCTGTAACATCCGTTTTTCGTTACGAAGAATTACTTCGGGAGCTTTAATTTCAATTAATCGTTTTAACCGGTTATTCCGGATAATTACCCTGCGGTAAAGATCGTTCAAATCGGATGTAGCAAAACGTCCTCCGTCTAATGGGACCAACGGGCGCAAATCGGGTGGAATAACCGGAACTACGCGAACAATCATCCATTCGGGACGATTTATATTTTTACTTGCCCTAAAAGCTTCAACAACCTGCAGCCTTTTTAAAGCTTCATTTTTACGTTGCTGAGAGGTTTCGGTATTTGCTTTATGACGTAATGTAAAAGAGAGATCGTCGAGGTCGATCCTGCTTAAAATCTGAAACAGGGCTTCGGCGCCCATTTTTGCCAAAAATTTATTTGGATCATCGTCGTCTAACAGATGATTTTCTTTTGGAAGTGTATCCAAAATATCGAGATATTCTTCCTCGGTTAAAAAATCCAATTTTTTAACTCCATCAACCTGTTTTACACCCGGATTAATTACAACAAAACGTTCGTAATAAATAATCGTATCGAGTTTTTTGGTTGGCAGGCCAAGCAAATAACCTATTTTATTGGGCAGAGATTTAAAATACCAAATGTGGGCCACAGGCACAACAAGCGAAATATGCCCCATCCTTTCGCGACGTACTTTTTTCTCTGTTACTTCAACACCACAACGGTCGCAAACAATTCCCTTGTACCTGATTCGTTTATATTTGCCACAATGGCATTCGTAATCTTTTACAGGTCCAAAAATGCGTTCGCAAAATAATCCATCGCGTTCCGGCTTGTACGTCCTGTAGTTTATTGTTTCAGGTTTTAAAACCTCGCCAAACGATCTTTCAAGAACCTCTTCGGGTGAAGAAAGACTGATTGAAACTTTTGAAAAACTAATTTTCGCTTTATTATCTTTTCTGAATGCCATAATACTAATTAAAAATGATTAAAACAGAACCTATTCAAAATAGCATGGATTCTATTCCATCCTAACGCTGAGGCCAAGGCCTCTAAGTTCGTGCAGCAACACATTGAGTGATTCAGGAATGCCTGGTTGCGGCATTGGTTCACCTTTAACAATTGATTCGTATGCTTTTGCCCTACCCATCACGTCGTCAGACTTAACGGTAAGAATTTCCTGCAAAATATGCGAAGCTCCAAATGCCTCGAGCGCCCAAACTTCCATTTCCCCAAAACGCTGTCCGCCAAATTGTGCTTTACCACCAAGGGGTTGCTGTGTAATAAGTGAATATGGCCCTATTGAGCGTGCATGCATTTTATCTTCAACCATGTGCCCCAGTTTCATCATATAAATCACTCCAACAGTAGCCGGTTGATCGAACCGTTCGCCGGTTTCAGATCGGAAGAGC
>CAMTWS010000205.1:0-10175 GCA_947085485.1 uncultured Prolixibacteraceae bacterium | reverse complement strand
TAAAAGAACAGACATTAAATTCGTTAAATAAAAGTGTCGGCAAATCAAAAGCGCAAATTGTGTTTAATTATTTTCATAAAAATTCAGAACAATCATAAAAGGTTGAGTTATAATTTGAATCTCCCCGTTTTTAATCGGAAATTCGTCCAGGTTCAATTAAAAATGAATGTGCCAAATTCAGGAATTTATACAAAATTAAATCAATATTATAAACGAGTAATATATTGATATACAGCAATATAAATGCCATTGTCGTGACATACAAAATTACTTCCCGGACACATTTAACCCCTTTTGGCTTTCATATTTTGCGATAAAGCATAACACAGTGCCAAATATTAAAATATGATGCAATAATTGGAAATAAAAATCTGGGGTATTTTAGTTTGGAAGTGATTTTGTTTTGTGATGGAAAAAATTAGAACGCAGGCCTGTATTTGTCATCGGTTTCCAATAATCCCAAATAACTTATAAACCTGGATTGGGCTATTTCATTATTTTCAACTGCCGATTTAACAGCACAAGCAGGTTCGTGGGTATGTGAGCAATTATTGTACTGACAATTGGCTGAGATTTTGAAAATTTCAGGAAAATAGTGAGAAATTTCCCATGCTTCCATTTCGAGCATGCCAAATGCTTTTATTCCGGGAGTATCAATAATATATCCGCCAAAATGTAATTTGTAAAGTGTCGAGTAAGTTGTAGTGTGTTTACCGGTATTATGAACATCAGAAATGTCCATGGTTTTCAATTTAAGTCCCGGTTCTAAAATATTGATTATGGTTGATTTCCCAACACCGCTGTGACCGTTAAAAACGTTTATTTTATTTTTGAGAGCTTCTTTTAAACCGTCAATTCCGAACAAAGTTGTTGCCGAAGTTGAAATACATTGATAACCAATATTAGTGTAAACTTCAATTAATGAGATTAATGCGATTTTTTCGTCTTCATTTAACCTGTCGGTTTTGTTGAACACAATTAAAACCGGAATTCGGTATGCCTCGGCAGATGCTAAATATCTATCGATAAAAGTGGTGGTTGTTACGGGGTAGTTTAAAGTTACCACCAAAACTGCCTGATCGATATTGGCGGCTATAATATGCGACTGTTTCGATAAGTTTTGTGAACGGCGGATGATGTAGTTTTTTCTTTTTGAAATAGAAGTAATTAAGCCAACATTTTTTTCATTCGAAGTACTTTGGATATTAAATTCAACATGATCGCCAACCGCAACCGGGTTGGTACTTTTGATGTCCTTAATCCGAAATTTGCCCTTAATTTTACATTCATACAATTCACCGTTTTCAGATTCGACTGTAAACCAGCTCCCTGTTGATTTTATAACTAATCCCTGTTTCAAAATTTATTGTTTTTTACAAAAGTAGCCATTTTAAGTTATTCCCAGTTTAAAATTATTTTGCCACAATTTCCCTCCTCCATAATTTCGAAAGCCTTTTGAAAATCATCGGCCTGAAAGCGGTGAGTAATAACAGGGGTGATATCCAAACCTGTTGTCAGCATCATTTCCATCTGGTACCAGGTTTCGTACATTTCGCGGCCATAAATACCTTTCAGGGTTAAACCTTTAAAAATGAGTTTACTCCAGTTTATCTGGGTATTTTGGGGCAGTAAACCGAGCAAACTGATTTTTCCGCCATTGTACATGTGGTTTACCATGTCGTTAAAGGCAGCCGGCGAACCAGAACATTCCAGGCCAATATCGAAACCGGCCACCATTTCATGTTTCGCCATGGCTTCTTTAATGCTTTCTTTTAATGGATCAATAACGCGGGTAGCGCCCATTTTCCGGGCTAAATCGCGACGGTATTCACTCAAATCGGTACCAATAATGTTTCGTGCGCCCGAAAATTTGCAAATTGCAGCGGCCATGGCTCCAATTGGCCCTCCGATACCTGTAATTATAACATCTTCGCCAAGCAGGGGAAACGAAAGCGCTGTATGAGTTGCATTTCCCAGGGGATCCATTATTGACATCATTTCGTCTGAAATACGGTTATCGATGTGCAAAACATTTTTTGCCGGTACTGAGATATATTCAGCAAAACCTCCGTTCCGGTGAACTCCAATTCCGGCGGTATGATCGCAGATGTGTTGTCGTCCGCGGCGGCAATTGCGGCAAAACCCGCACGAAATGTGACCTTCAACAGTAACACGCTCACCAACTTGCACACGATCAACTTCCGACCCAACTTCAACAACAGTTCCCATAAACTCATGCCCAATAGTCAAGGGGGTTTTTATGGTTTGCTGCGCCCACTCGTCCCATTTGTAAATGTGTAAATCGGTGCCGCAAATGGCCGATTTTTTTATTTTCATCAATACATCATTTGGGCCAAAAGCAGGCAACGGAACTTCTTCCATCCAAATTCCCTTTTCGGGTTTACTTTTTACTATTGCTTTCACTTTTCGTTTGTTTAATTGCCGCAAGTTAAAACAATTTGAAATTTCAAATGATAACTAAAATCAGGAAAAAAAGTTACAGATTTTGCTGTGTAAAATATTTTTGGGAGATGAATTTAATAGGATACCACGATGCAAAGAATCCGATAAGTAAAACAACAGCTAAAATCAATATGATATCGGTAAATACGATTTGAACAGGATAAGCCGAAATCAGGAATGAACCGCTATTTGGAAGCGGTATAATTTCAAACGTAATTTGCAGCCAACATATAAAAAGTCCCAATATTGTGCCGGCCATTGCACCAATTATTGAAATAAGCCATCCTTCGAAAAGGAAAATTTGCCCGATTGTTTTCGACGATGCACCCATACTTCTGAAAATATGTATATCGTCTTTTTTATCGATAATCAGCATCGACAGGCTTCCCAGAATGTTGAAAGAAGCAATGATTAAAATGAAGACCAAGATCAGATAGGCAGCCCATTTTTCTGATTGCATGGTTTTATAAATCAAGTCGTGTTGCTGGTATTTGTTTTTCACATGAAACCCGCTGCCAAGAATTTTTCCGATCTCTTTTTGCACTTTTTTTGAATTGGCCAATGGATTTATTCCCAGTTCAACCGTTGAAACCTGCTGTCCGCTTTCAAATAACTCTGCGGCAAATTTGTGCGAAACGATGATATATTTCGAATCAATTTCTTCTAAAACGGCAAATACTCCCGAAGGAAAAATGTAATTATGATTAATTGCTCGTGCCGGATTGATTGAAACCTGTTTTCCTTTTTTGGGCACATATACCATGATGTGATCTGTAAATTCGGGCCTGATCCCCAGGCTGTAAGCTACTCCCTGGCCTACAACAGTATAATTTACTCCCTGGTTTTCAAGAACAAATTTCCCATCGATAATTAAACTGTCGATACGGGTATATTGAGTGTAATTTTCGGGCACTCCCTTAACAATTGCCGGATAAATCTGGGTTCCGTACTTTAATAAGGCAACCTCTTCAATAATTTCGGCATAATGCACTACATCAGGCAGATTCTTAATTTTTTCGAACCCGGATTCTTTGGGATCAAACATTTTTCCTTCAACCGGGGTAATTTTTAAATCGGGGTCGAAGCTGCTGAAAAATGAATCAATCAAAATGCTAAAACCGTTAAAAACCGAAAGTACAATTACCAGCGCCATTGTTCCAACAATAATTCCGCCAACCGAAATTGCTGAAATGATGTTGATTATATTCTGTTTCTTTTTCGAAACCAAATACCTTCTCGCTATAAACAGTGGTAAATTCAAAGTGTTGATTTTGGAATAAAACGAATATTTCAAACCGAAATTGAATCCCGGTTAAGATTTAATGAGTTTATTGATGTTGTCAATATAATCAAGACTATCGTCGATATAGAATTGCAAATCGGGAATTACACGCAGTGATTTTCCCAGTTTTCTGCCTAATTCCCCCCTTAATTGCTTGTTTATCAGCTCAATTTCTTTTAAAATTTCATTGCCAAATCCCGACGGGAAAATGCTTAAATAAACCCGTGCTATTCCTAAATCTTTGGTAACCCGAACAACTGTTACACTAATTAACTTCCCTGTGAATTTGTCTTTGTTCACTTTTAATAAAATATCGGCCATTTCGCGATGTATGAGCCGCGAAATTTTATTTTGTCGTGTACTGAGTTCTTCCATTGAATGATTTTTAAGTGTGTTAAACGCCTCAAAATTACAGAAAAAGCACGAAACAGACACGATTTCGGTTAAAGTGTTGAAGTTTTATATTTAAAGCCCCCAAAATTGTAAGCTGAACCTATTTTTTCGAAATGTTTTGAAATGCATTTTGCAAATCTTCATCGGGTTTTATGATGTTGTAGTTTTCCCAGAACGACGGATCATAAACGTTAATCATTTCTACAAAAATATCGCGTTGGGTAAACGATTCGTCCCTGTCGAATTTTTTAAAACCGGTATCATGAATATCAGTAATCAGCAAATCGGAAACGCTGTGATATTCTGAATTTATTTTATCGTTTCTGCTCCGGACCTTAAATTTCAGTGAAGCTTGTGCATTCGCCAAATGCCATTTATCATGATATTGCTGGTAGTTTACAACATAATTGGCATAAATGGGCTTGGCTTTCACGCCTTTGGGTTTCTTTTTAATCATTACACTTTCTGCATTTTTTAAACCGCTTTTATTAAAATGAAAATTAACATGTACGATGGCAAACGTTTCGCGGTGAACATACATTTCGCCAACAAAACCAAGTTCGTTAAATTCAGCAACCGGTTTAAATTCAAGCACATAAACCGGGTTCGCGTTGTACCAGATTACTTTGCTAATGTTGTAGATATATGAATTTTGAAATTCTTCATCGATGAAACTTTCCACTGTTTTAACAACATCAAGCTTTGTAATGGTAAACGGGCCACCCTGAAGTTTAAAATTGAGCCACTGAAAAGGTTTAACATCCGGGCTTCGGCGCCCCTTAATAATCCGCACCAAATCGTTTCTGGCCGGGTTGGAGTAAGGCGCCTTTAAAATTTCTATAACAGCTTCTGATACATTTATATAATCGTTGTCCTGTTTAATGGTTTCGCGGTAAAAGGCGGTCATTAATTTAGTATCTTCACTATAATTTGCCAATAAGTTCTCTCTGATATGATTAAGTAATCTTTCGGGGGTAGTTGCAGTTATCTTAATTTCTTTTATCCGGATTGAAACCGGGCTCATTACGATAACATCTTCATCTAAAATTTTATAGGCGGGCATCATTATTTGAGCGTAACCCATGCACGAAATGATGATTGTATCGCGAATGTAATCGGGGTGAATTTTTAAGAGAAAATTTCCATCGACGTTTGAAATGGTTCCAACAGGCTTGTTAAATAATGAAATTGAGGCATATTTTATGGGTTTTTCTTTCTTTTCACCAACAATTTTTCCGGACAGAAAAAAATATTTGACCGGTATCGAATCCACTTTTATTTCAACAGGTAATTTGGAATCGGTAATTTTCGAAATAATTACCTGGTTTTCCAATTCGACAAACTTAAATTCAGCGGGATTAAACAATTGATTTAAAACTGTATATAATGATTTGTCGGAGGCTTCAATGCTGTATTTTTGTGTCGAATTGAGAATTGAAGCATTATAAGAAAAATATACGCCTGCCTGCCAACTGATTTGGTCGAGAATTGAATTGATTAATTGGTTTTTCTGATTAATTGTTACCCGGTTTTCAAAAACAGAACCATTCTGCTGCTGTGCTTTTATTGATGTTGACAGCAACAGAATGGCAAGTGATATGACAAATAATTGCCTGAGCATTAAAACAGCTTTTTCAGCACGAACGAAGTTTCATGCTCTTCCCCTTCGCGTAAAAACTTCACCTTAATTTTTTTGTTTTCCTTACTATGGAGCAGCAGGTTTATATCGTTTAATTCCAGTTCATTGCGGCCACTGTTGTTTAGCGATAAAATCTGGTCGTTTTCTTTTAGCCCGGCCAAATAAGCCGGTGAGTTTTCACGAATATTTGAAATTGTAAAAACAGGTAACCCGGGCATTGGATTGATGATTTCCATTCCGCTCATATTGTAATTAAAATCGTCATCGATTTTGTGATTTGGGCGCAATGTCAAGCGGCTGTTCCTATAGTCGAAAGTAACATGAAAACGGCGCAGTATTTCAGCCCCAATCGTTCCGTTCCTGTCGTTCGACGTCATTAACTGGTCGATAACTTCTGAGTCGGGAAAAGCAACAATGGGTTGGGGTAAAATGAGCGGGCCAACCCAGATTCCTTCAATCCGGCCTTTTATGCCAAACAAATCGCCGCTAAGCCCTCTTCCGATAAAGGTTTCAATATGGTTTTTAGGATAATTGATCCGCTCATCCGACTTTTCGGAGAGCCAGATTGCATCGCTTGCCCCTGTATCGACTAAAAGTTTAACCGGCACATTTTTCGAATCTTCGGTTTCAATACTGGTGTGCACATAAGGCTTATTTCCATCGAAATGCAATGGCAGGATAATGTCTTTTTTGCGATCGCGGTATTTATAGTATTCAGGTTTATGAAGCGTAATTTTTTCGCCGATATAGTCAATTTCAATAATGTAATCCTTAAAAAGGTTAAACCCAATTAACCCGTGCACCGGCATTCCAAGTATATGCGAAATTTGGAAATTATCGTCGATAATCATCTGTACTTCCTGATTCCGGGCGGTTAACCCATTTATATTCATTATATTGTTTCCCGAACGGTAAGCAGTAAGCTCAACTCCTTCGCCTAAACCTTTTACGGGCACAGGCATCAGATAATTCAGGTTTAACTTATTCACAAAAGGCAACTCTGTGATAATCGGGAATCTGACGCCTGTATCTAAAATAAAATTTAAAGTGTCGGAATCGTTTATCGTAACCGGAATAATTATGAGGTTACTTGCGGATTTGAATTTTATTGTAATCGATTTATTACGCTGATTATCAAACAAAAATCCCCGGTTGCTGGCATAATACTGACTTGGGTTATCTCCGTAATCAATGCTTTTATCCAATGGCACATAATCGCGGACAACCAAAATGTTGTCTTCAATTTCAAAAAGGAGGTAGTAGTCCTTCATTAATTTATCGAGCACAAATTTTATGGGTTTGTTCGACACATTTATACTGACTTTTTTGTTGGCCAACAAGTCGGAGTTGTACTTGTAATCGAGATTTAAGTATTTACATATTTTCTCGATAACGTTCGACAACGATTCGTCCTCAACCGAAATGCTGATATTTTGATCGAGCGCTGCCGATTTTGTATCCTGTGCATATTGAATTTTAGGAACTAAAATCAGTATCGTCGCAACAAAAAGCATTGCAATTTTAATATTGTTTAATGTTGTTTTCATGGCATTGTTTTTTTACTTGTTTGTACGGCTCGAAAATGTATATTGTTCATCCTCAACTGATAGTTCCAGATTAAATGTGAGCCCCACTACATTTAATATAAAATCAATTGGCTTTTTGTCGAATTGGGCGTTTAGTTTTAAATCATTCAATCCCGGTTCGTTTACCTGGATTTTAACATGATAAGTTTTCTCTAAGCATTTAAAAACCTCGTTCAGGGGAATGTCGTTGAAAATAAAATCACGGGTTTTCCAGGCAAGATAATTTGGGTTCGAATTTTCCGATTTTTCCAGAATGCTGCTTTTGTTAAAAAGTATGCCTTTTTCTCCCGAAACCAAATAAACCTCTTTTAAACCGGGCAGTGTTTCCTGGTTTTTGTTGATTACCTGCACCTTGCCCGTTTTAACAACCACTTCAACGGTTTCTGCTTCGGGGTATGCACAAACGTTAAACGAAGTACCAACAACTTTAACCTGCGCGTTTCCGGCATTAATAATAAAAGGTTTTTCACGATTTGGTTTTACTTCAAAAAACGCTTCACCATAAATGGTAACTTCCCTTGTATCGCCTTTAAAATGTTTCGGGAAAACCAGTTTCGAATTACTGTTTAATGCAACCACCGAACCATCGGGAAGAATGTATTCGTTTATTACATGGTTTTGGGTCGAAATAATTTCGCTGTAAACTTCAGTTACTTTATTTCTGAAACCAATATAAAATACGGCAGAACCCAGCAAAACGGCAAACACGATTATTGCAGCATATTTATAAAAACGTGTTAATACCTCCTTTCCAATGTTTTTGCGCTGAATAACTTTCATTTGCGATGGGTTTATCGATGCCTTTATGTTGTTCCAGGCAAAATCCGAATCAAAACGTTTAGCTTTATAAAAAGCATCAATATTATCGAGCATTTTCCGGCTTTGCTCCAGTTCTTCCCGGTTTTCTGCCGATTGGCTTAACCAGGTTTCCACTTCCAATTTTTCACGGAAGCTTACCTCGTTGCTGAGATATTTGGCCAATAACTCCCTGTTAAAAATTTCGATGTTCTTCTTTTCTTTCATGATACTGTAACGACAATGCAGTTTGATTTTACCCCTAATATAATTTTTACTTCAGCGCTAAAAAAACATAAAAAAGGATCTGTATTTTTTTAATTTCTCGCGTAAAGATTTAATTGCCAGGCTCATGTGTGTTTCGACAGTTTTTACCGAAATATTTAATTTCTGGGCAATTTTGTGGTACTTTAATCCCTCCTGGCGGCTTAAACGAAATATTTCCTGCCGTTTTTCAGGTAACGAATTTATACTTTCTTCGATTTTCACGAACAGGTCAATTTCAGGATAATTGCCGTCGTCAGAAAAATTGGTTTCAACTTCAGAAAGTACGATTTGAGCATGGCGTATTTTTGTTTTATTATGCTGAATAAAGTTCAGGCATAAATTTTTAACCGAACGGAAAAGGTAGTTTTTTAAAGAGGTTTCGATGAAAAGTTGTTCCCGTTTTTCCCAAAGTTTTACGAAAAAGTCCTGCACAATTTCTTCTGCGGCAACATTGTCGTTAATAATTTTGGCGGCAAACGAACACAAATGCCCGTAGTATTTATGAAAAAGAATCTCAAAAGCTTTTTCATCACTTTTTTTTATCCTTTCGAATAGGAACTTTTCTTCGGGTTGATTCATAATTATCTTATTCAGTCAGCATTGGCTAAGGTAGAAAAAAACTGATTTTCTTTACGAAAAGGTTTCGGAATAATGTTTTTCAGGTGAAGAACAATCATCTTTTTGTTTTAGGTTCAGGATGGGGCACAGGCAAAATTCAGGGCAAAATAGACAAGATAGGCTACAGGTAGGTCATTTTGGAAAACTGTGGAATAATTGAAAAAATAGTTGGATAAAGAATTTTGCTAATTCCACTGAAATAATTAGTTTTGCGAACCAATTTCAACAAAAGGAATTTGCCCGGGTGGCGGAATTGGTAGACGCGCTGGATTCAAAATCCAGTTCTGGCAACAGAGTGCGGGTTCGATTCCCGCCCCGGGTACTCAAAAGGTCTGACTATCAAATAGTTAGACCCTTTTTAATAGAGAATAAAAGAGAGAATACTGTAATTGACATTCAATTTTATCTAATATTCCAGGCATATAAGGGACAATTCAAAACGGGTAATTACCTTATTCGGTTCAGGGCGGTGCGGGGTGTATAGTGGCACAGAGCGGACAATTTAAAAGAAAACGGCCTTAATGTGTTTGATTATCAGCAATATAAAAAATGAAACCCCGGAAAACAACTAAATCGGATTATTCAGGGTTAATATTCAGGGTATTTATAAAAAGTCGATGAGTATTTAAAGCTTCAATTATCAGCTATAATTAACACTTCTTTTTCATAAGCAGAATATAAATGTCGGTTTGTTTTATCTCTCCAAACTACATGAATTAAATGACCGTTTATTTCGGTAACCGTCATTGGAGCTTGTTTTTTAAGGTCGCTTGTTAAGTAACAAACAGTTCCAACTTTGAAAATATTTTTATTTTCCATTATTTATTTTTTTTTGAAGTTAAAGAGAAAACCCGATTTTTAACGACCGGGTTTGCTTATTTGTGTAGCTATATGTACTTATCTGATTGTGGCTTACATCAAATACTCTCTCAAAAGTAAATTGTCAGTTTACGAGATAACGCAAATACTTGGGGTCTCTGCTTTTGACAAAACTCCAGTAAAAGAACTGCTTACCGAATTACAAGTCAATCAAAAATTCAATGAACAATATGATTTATTTAGCAATCAATTTTAACCCATCTTGCAGCCCTTCCATCTAAAAACAAGAAAAATCAGCTTAAAAATAGTTTTT
>CAMTWS010000204.1:0-4354 GCA_947085485.1 uncultured Prolixibacteraceae bacterium | reverse complement strand
TTACGTATTTCATAAGTTTATACTGGTGAAAGAGAGTACGTTAATTCGTATGGAATTGTACTGATGCTTCCCATAAACCAAAAAAATTCGTGAATTATGAAACGATTTGTTCTACTTTCAGTTTGTGTGCTTATAATAAGCACAGTATCGGCACAGTGGTCGCACGATTGGCTCAATTCTTCGAAAAACAAACATTTGTTGTATGCAAACGGCGACCTGATGGTTGGTAACAGCAGCGGCGGAAACCTGGGAATGAGTTTTGTATATAATGCCAGGTACTCGGTTGAGGTTGGTTATTCTGCAATATCAAATCAGTTTGATACGCCAATTACGAGGCTTAAATCAGCAAAAAAGGCAGATGCGGCCGATGTAATAACACCCATACTAATGACTGAAAACTTCAATATTATGGCAGGCCGTCATTTTAGTTTGAACACAAATGAAACAATCAGGTTTGTGTTGCAGGGCGGGCCGGGCATGTCGGTAATGATGAAATGGACAGGGCAACAGCCCGTGAACAGTACAAATAGTTTTATAAAAAACGAAATGTTAAAAACAAAAGATTTCAGTTTTACGGTAAATTCGAAATTCGAATTTCTGATTACCGATTTATTGGGGTTCTCAGCCGGCCCAACTTTGATAATGAATCACGATAAAAGATTTCTGACCTTTAGCGTTGGGTTCATGTATGGGATTATTTCAAAAAACCAGGAAAGATACTGACACCCTGCATTTTTATTCAAGATGGATCAATCCGTTTTTTAATGCATACTTTACAATGTCAGCATTCGATTTCAGCCCAAGCTTTTCAAGTATATTTTGTTTGTGGGTGTTTACTGTTTTTACACTAATAAATAAAAGTTCGCCTATTTCGCGGGTCGATTTTCCTTCGGTAAATAGAAGAAAAACCTTTTTTTCGCGATCCGACAATTTTTCATATTCGCTTGCTTCAGAATTTGATGGCGCCAGATATCCACTGATTACCATTTCAGTAATATCTTCGCTGAGGTATTTTTTCCCGCCATAAACCGATTGAATAGCATCGGTTAGGTGCCGATAGGTGCAATTTTTCAGTAAATATCCATCAGCGCCCGCTTCCAGCACACCTTTTACATATTGTTTGTCGGAATGCATTGAAAGGGTTATTATTTTGATGGAAGGGATTAGCGCTTTAAGCTTTTTGGTGGCTTCAATCCCGTTCATGCGAGGCATGGCAATATCGAGAAGCACAACATCGGGTTTAAAATGTTTTGCCTTTTCAATTGCATCCAGCCCTCTACGGCCTGAGCTATCACTTCAATATTTTCCGCCGAAAAAAGCAAGGTTACAATACCTTCCCTAAATAACTGGTGGTCGTCCACAATTAATACTTTAATTTTCATTTCATGTTTTTTTAATTGTAATTTACCGGTATTTCAATTGATGCCGATGTTCCGGTATCCGGTCCCGATCTTAAATACAGACGTCCTTTAAAACTTTCGAGCCTCTCTTTAATGCTCAGCAACCCAAAACCACCTAATTTTTCCCCGTTGTTTTGTTTTTCTTTATTGAACCCAACCCCGTTATCGCGAATTGTAATGAAGTATTTATTGTTTTTCTGCGATATTTCAAGAATAATTTCAGTGGCCAGTGCATGTTTCAGTGCGTTTTGTAAAAGTTCGTTCACAATCCGGTATATAAATATAGTAATTTCATCTCTGATATTAAGAACTATTTTCCCATTAATTAGTTGTGTGCGAATATTATGCAGTTGTTCAATCTGATCCAGCCTCCATTTGAATGCCGCGATCAACCCTAGTGCATATAAAATTGGAGGGCTTAAATCGTAGGTTAAATCCCTCGATTCGTTGATTGCCTTGTTTAACAGGCTGAATATTTCGACGATTCTCTTACGCGTTCCCGATTGAAATTCCTGAAAATCGATGGCCGACAATTTTAAATAAGCCAATGAAAGTGTTTGTCCCAGGCTATCGTGCAAATTTTCAGCAATCCTGCGTCTTTCATGTTCCTCTACCCGTGTAATTTCAATATTTAATTTTTTTAGTTTTTCTGGTACTGTTGAATTTGTTTCATGTTTTTCATTAGGGCAATTTCGGCTTTTTTCCGTTGGGTAATATCAAAACAGGTACCTCTTGTACCGGCATATTTTCCATTTTTTTTGTAAAACGGAAAGCTGCTGAATGCGAACCACAATTTTGAATTTCCAATTTTCAGTTCGATTTCAGCCTCTTTTATCACTGATTTTTCTGATAACTGAATATGGTTGTTTTTTGACCCGGTTTGAAAAAGCGCTGAAAAACTCATTTTCCCCAATACATCGAGTGGATTTATTTTTAGAATTGATTGGATTACCGGGCTGATATACACAATTTCGCCTTCGTTATCCGCCTCCCAGTAAAATTGCCGTGCATGTTCCGATATCTGAAGTATTCTTTCTTCTTCCCTTAGGTATTTACTGGTTTCGGTTTTTATCGAAAGCTCGAGGCTCTCATTTCTTTTTCGCAGCAAATCTTCGACACCTTTTATACGTAGCGCCACATTTATTTGAGCCTGTAACTCGCCAACAGTAAATGGTTTTGAAATAAATGCATCGGCTCCGGCATTTAAACCCTTTGTGCGCTCCGCCGGATTTTCACCAAGCGCCGAAACCATCAGAACGGGAATATGACTTGTAGTGTTATCTTTTTTTAAAATTTCACAAACTTCATAACCATTTAGCCCTGGCATCAATATATCGAGTAAAATAATTTCAGGCTTCTCTTTCCGGGCCATTTCAAGGCCGGCTTTGCCATTGTTGGCTTTTAGAAATAAAAAATCGGGATAATGCCTGTTTATAATTTGGTGCAGAAACTCCAGGTTTATTTCATTATCATCGATTGCTAAAATTTTTTTCATGGTTTTTATATGTATAACCGGCTGTTTGAAACGATAAAGGTTTTATAAATCTAATTTATGTTTAAATGTAAAATTACTTTTTTTATATGGAACAGTAAAATAAAATGTACTCCCTCCGGTTTTGCCGTCCGCCGGGTTGCCTTCTTCGCTTTCTACCCGGATACTTCCCCTGTTTTTTTCAATAAATTCTTTGCAAAGCAGCAATCCCAATCCCGTGCTGAGTTCGCCTTCGGTGCCTTTCCGGTTGTTCTGGGCATCGGGAATGAATAAATTATCAACCATGTTCCGGTTCATACCTATACCTGTATCCTGAATGGATATTTCGACATTGTTATTGGTTAAAGCCCTGGCTGAAAGCTTAACTTTTCCTCCTTTATGTGTAAACTTTACCGCATTTGAAACTAAATTACGGATGACTGATTGAAGCATGTTTGCGTCAGCAAAAACTGTTAACCCATCAGGAATATCAACAGTTGTTTCAATACCCTTGTTATTTGCTGATTCATTAATCAATTCGAAACATTCGGTGGCAATTAAACTCAAATGAATTTCTTCAGGATTGAAAGGAAATGTTCCTTTTTGAATTTGAGACCATTCGAGCAGGTTTTCGAGCAAGCGGTACAGATTGGTTGCCGATTTGCTCATGTTTACTGCAATTTTCTGAATTTCTTCCATAGAGAGATTGTGCAATTCTTTGGCCATAACCTGCGTTAACCCCAAAAACCCATTGAAAGGGCTGCGCAGGTCGTGGGCAATAATGGAGAAGAATTTATCTTTTTCGGCATTGATTTTTTGAAGTTCTTCGTTTTTACGTTTAATTTCTTCTGCGGCCTTTCTGCGGGCAGTAATATCGCGGCCAATGCCAACAAGGCCCACAATATTTCCTTTTTCATCTTTCATCGGTAGTTTTGATGTTAACAACCACCTTTTTTGCCCTTTGTCGTCAAATAAAAATTCTTCCCTGTTAATTACCGGCCGGCCGGTTTGAAGCACCAACCTGTCGTCGGCAAAAAACCCTTCTGCAATTTCTTTTGGATAAAGATCAAAGTCGGTCTTGCCTATAATTTCAGTTTCAGTTTTTGTCCGCGAAAAGTGCAGTTCGGCAAGGTTGGCAAGTGTTTTGCGACTGTTTATGTCCTTACAATAAATTGAATCGGGAATATTGTCAATTACCGTGCGTAACAACAACCGTTCATTTATTAAACCCACATTTGCCTGCCAGCGATCAATTGCCATAGCTATCTGGCTCCCAACAGAATCGAGAAATTGAATATCGTGTTCTGAATAAACATTTTCCTTTTCGTAGTGCTGGAGTACTATAACGCCTATTGTCCTTGAAGGCGTTTTAAGGGGCACCCCAATCCATGAAGGCGAAGGTGCGCCAATTAACCCCACTTCGTTTTGTTTTTCGAGCTGTTTAAATAATTCAGGTGTCATAATTAAAGGTTTCCCTGTGCGG
>CAMTWS010000203.1:0-19167 GCA_947085485.1 uncultured Prolixibacteraceae bacterium | reverse complement strand
TCTTCCGATCTAAAGAACATCTGCAAACCTATGTTTATGATGTGGTACAGGAAGTCGTTCAGCCAGAAATGGAACTGCTCGACCATTTTGGGGTTGATGTTCTTGACATTGGCAGAGATTTTAATCAAATTCCCGGGTACTGGCATCAACTCGAATTGATAAAGGGATTTACCGGATTGTATCCCAAATGGTTTAAACCGCAAATGCAAAAAGATGGATCGTGGCTGTCAGTGAATGATACTGGCGAAGCAATTGGTCGCATGCCCGAAGGAGCTACTTTTTTCGATCAAATTGTTTTTCCGTACCAGGATCAGTATCCTGATACTTACTCAAATTTGGGTGTAGAAATGAAACGCACTGTTTGGGGCTGTTATGGATTTACTCCATGGGATTGGATTGAACAACCTGATTTCTGGAAAATGCTCAGGGAAAAAGCGTTGAAAATGAGGCAGGAAACAGATAAGGCAATTCTGGTTGGAGTAGGATGCAATTTGTTTGAATGGGGTACATTCCTGAGGAGGATGGATAACTTTTTAATGGATTTATTTTTAAATCCCGATGACGTTCACCGTCTGCTGGATGCTCTTATGGAAAAACACATGAATTTTTTAAAACAAGTTTGTGAGTCAGTTGGCGACATAGTTGATATTGTAAAATTTGGAGATGACCTCGGCACAAATAACGGTCCCTTAATCCCAACCGAAACCTACAACGAGTTTTTCAAGCCACGACATAAATTAATGTGCGATTATGTAAAAAGTAATTCATCGATGCACACAATGCTGCATTCATGCGGTGGAATCTATGAATTAATACCTGAACTTATTGATGCCGGATTCGAAATTCTAAATCCGGTGCAAACTAACGCCAGAAATATGGATCCACGTGTTTTGAAAAATGAATTTGGAAATGCTGTTACATTTTGGGGGGGTGGCGCCGATACAAGAAATGTTTTGAATAATGCAACTCCACAACAAGTAAAAGACCATGTAAACCAGAACCTTGAAATTCTTGTGAAGGGAGGAGGATATGTTTTTAATACAATACATAATATAATGCCCGATGTACCGCCACAAAATATTCTTGCAATGTTTGAGGCCGTTCACGAATTCAGATAATCAGTCAATAAAATCAAACCAAAAAATAAAAAATTATGAAACGATTTAGTGTATTCTTTTTTACGGTGGTTTGTCATTGTGCAGTCACCACAATAAATTGCTCTGCACAACAGGGAGCAACAGTTTCTGAAAAAGATACGATTCATGTGATTGGGCATGCCCACATGGACATGAACTGGCTGTGGACGTATTTTGAAACCATGAAAATGTGCAACGATAATTTAAGACAAACCGTTGCTTTTATGGATGAATTTCCCGATTTTACCATGATTCAAAGCCAGGCTGCCGTTTATAGGTTTGTGGAAATGGTTGATCCTCCATTGTTTGAAAGGGTTAAAGAATATGTAAAAGAAGGCAGGTTGGAATTGGCCGGAGGTATGTGGACAGAGGGTGACACTAACCTTTCATCGGGTGAAGCCCTTGCCAGATCATTTTTGTCCGGGCAGCGATATTTTCAAAAGCATTTTAACAAAGTAGCTAACGTAGGTTGGTTGCCCGATAATTTCGGCCATGTTTCCCAGTTGCCGCAGATGCTAAAACTAGCCGATATGGATTACTATTATTTTCACAGGTGTAAACCGTACAAGGGAAGCTTCTGGTGGCAAGGTCCCGATGGTTCAAAGGTTTTATGCTTTGCGAACGACACCTACAATGGCAATATCACCCCGGAACTCAAAGATGAGCTAACAAAAATTGCCCCCGATAAAAACAGGATTCTCCATATTACCGGCGTTGGCGATCATGGTGGCGGTCCGACCCGGGCAAATATTGAAATGGTGCATCAACTGGATAAAACCCCGAATTATCCGGCAGTTAAATTTAGTACGGCAAATAGTTTTTATAACAAACTTCAAAATGAAATGAAAGGAAGGCCAACACATACCGGCGAAATGCAATTTATTTTTGAGGGTTGTTACACCACCGTTACCGAAATAAAAGAGGGAAACCGGAGAAGTGAGAATTTATTATATGCCGGTGAGTTTCTTAATTCGTTACGTTGGATAAATGGCGACGAATATCCTCAGAATGAATTGAACAACCTCTGGGAAACAGTTGTATTTAACCAGTTTCATGATATTCTTCCCGGCTCAGCTATTTATGAAGCAAACAGGGAAGCTGCCGCACGCTATAAAGAGGTAGAACGCATGGCAACCCAATTAAAAGATGCTGCTTTTTTCAAAATGGCCGATGAGGTAAAATTCCAAAAAGACAAAGGGCAGCCGGTTGTTGCTTATAATCTGTATCCCATTAAACGCAAAGCAATTGTTGAAGCTACTGTTTATTCCCACGAAGAACCTGCTTCGATAAATGTCTCATCATGGGGAGTCAATTATTATGGACAAAAGTTTAGTCCTGTTGACAAAGAAAGCAGCAATGCACAGAAAAAGCAAAACGAGAACTTTTTATCGCCAACATACAAAGACAAGCAGGCAGCAGAAAGTACCAGCCTTGCAACAGTTCTTGTTCAGGATAGCGAAGGAAACTCTTTACCTGCCCAGGTGGTCTTATCAAAATCCACACCTCCAGGATTTACTTCAAAAGTGATGTTTATCGATGAAAATTTTCCTTCCGGCGGATATAAAACTTATTACATTGATGTAATGAAAAAAGGAGAATATAATACTCCTGTCGCAATGAATGGCAATACTTTCGAAACCGATTTCTTTATTGTAAAATTCGATATGGACAAAGGAGCAATTACAAGTCTGGTTGATAAACGAAGCAAGGCAGAGTATGTAAAAAAAGGAGGGGAACTGAATAAATTGAGAGTTTTTCTCGAAGATAAAAAAGGGGGCATGAAATCGTGGACTTTGAATAAAATAGTGAATGAAGAGGATGTTACCAATGTTGAAAGTGTAAAGGTGATTGAAAGGGGCCCCGTGCGGGTTTGTATTGAAACGGTTAAAACCTGGGGGAAATCAAGATTTATTGAACGTACCTATTTATATAAATCGTACCCCAGAATTGATTACGACATGGAAGTTCACTGGTTGGAAACAGGCAGCGATTCCACCGATTCTCCGATGTTGCGCGCATTATTTCCCATAAATCTGAATAATACCAAATTTTACTCTCATGTTCCGTTTGATGTTGTTGAAAGGCCGGTTGATGGCAAAATTAACGGGCAGGATGCTCCGCCTTACCTGAAATCACAATCAAAAACCTACGGAGTTCTCCCTGAAGAAAATGACGGGCAGGAAGTTCCGGCACAAAAATGGGTCGATGTAACCGATGGTAAAATTGGCATTGCACTTCTGAATAATTCCAGGTACGGGCATTCATACCACAATGGCGATTTGCGTTTAACGTTGATGCGATCCGCCGGTGCGCCCGACATCTATCCAAACCTTGGTAAATTCAAAATTAAATATGCTCTTTATCCGCACACCGGAGACTGGACAAACGGTGTTTGGGCTGAAGGCGACGATTTTAACGTTCCTGTTTATGCTGCTGAACCTCCGTCTCTGGCACTCGGAAAAGATCACGCAACCCGGGCTGAAAAAGATTCTTTCATTTCTCTTGACGCAAAAGGCGTTTATATGACAGGAATCAAAAAAGCAGAAGACTCTGAAGAGCTGATTATCCGTTTGGTTGAGGTGGAAGGCAACGCTGGAAAAATTGCCCTTCATTTACCAAAAGATATCCAATCGGTTAGAAAACTCAATCTGATTGAAAATTCGATTTCTGATGATACCGAATCAGCCATAACAGGCAACTCGGTTGCTTTCCGGATTAAACCGCACGAAATTCTGACACTTGGAATAAAATTGAAATAATGCAGCAGATTAAACTGGAAAATAGTAAAGTGGTTCTTCAGGTAAATACCAGTGGCGGATCATATTCCGATTTTCACCTGAAAGATATCCCCTTAAATCCAATTAGCTGGAAAATCAGTGATCCGGAACTACCACCGTTCATGGGGCATTTTCTTTGTTTCGATCGCTGGGGACCACCTTCGGATGGCGAAAAATTAAATGGTTTTCAGCATCATGGCGAGGTTAATACCGAAAATTGGAAATTACCGGATGAACATCAGTCAAAGGATAATCTGACAGAATGCAAAATGATGTGCACACTGCCAATGGGTGGATTACAGTTGAAAAGAAAAATAAAATTGTCTGAGGATGAATCGGTTTTTTTTGTGACAGAGGAAATTACAAATCTGAATAAATATGGACGCATGTACAATATCGTTCAGCATGTAACCATAGCTCCGCCATTTCTTGATAATAGTACTCTTATTGATAACAATACAGAAAAAGGATTTGAAAACAAGGAAGATGGCAGTTTAAACCAGGAGGAAACTGTTTTAAAATGGCCGGAAGTTATTCGTAACGGAGAAAAAATAAGTCTTCGGCAGTTTCAGAACGATTGGCCACGGGTATCATCTTTTATTTTTAAACAGGATGAAAAACTGGGATGGGTAACAGCGTCGAATCCGGGAGAAAAACTCATGCTTGGTTATATTTGGGATACTGAAGATTATCCCTGGATAAATTTTTGGCGTGACCGGAAAGATGGAGTTCCAATGGCGTATGGAATTGAATTTGGAACAACCGGATTACATGAACCATTCCCTGTGGTTGCTAAAAAAGGAAAAATTTTCGACCGCAATTTATTCGACTTTATTGATGCCAATGAAACAATTAGTAAATCTTTTATTGCATTCTTAGCTAAAATTCCTGATGATTATAAAGGCGTGGATAAAATTGAAATCAGCGAATCGTTTTTTACTGTACAAGAAAAGGGCAAAAATCCCAGAAAAATTCAATTTAAAAAATATTAATCACAAAAAACTCAGATAATGAAAACCAAATATTTATTATTCCTGCTATTAGGTACTGGTCTGCTAACTACCTCATTTATACCCAACAAAAGTACCCCGGAAGAAAATACTTCTGACGGGTTGGTAAATTTCGTTAATACGCTGATGGGTACAGATTCAGAGCATGAACTTTCGCATGGAAACACCTATCCGGCAATAGCTTTACCCTGGGGGATGAATTTCTGGACACCTCAAACAGCTAAAATGGGTAACGGCTGGATATACAGTTATGATGCCAGAAAAATTCAGGGATTTAAACAAACTCACCAACCAAGTCCGTGGGTAGGTGACTACGGGCAGTTTTCACTTTTCCCGATGACAGGAGATCTTAAAATTACAGGTGAAGAGCGTGCCAGCTGGTTCTCACACAAAGCGGAAACTGCCAAACCGCACTATTACAAAGTATATCTGGCCGATTATGATGTGGTTACCGAAATAACTCCTACTGAGCGTGCAGCCATGTTTCGTTTTACATTTCCTGAAAATGAAAAATCGTACGTGCTGGTTGATGCTTTCGACCGTGGTTCCTATGTAAAAATCATTCCCTCCGAGAACAAAATTGTAGGTTACACCACCCGCAACAGCGGAGGTGTGCCTGAAAATTTCAAAAACTATTTTATTATTGTTTTTGATAAACCTTTTGTGTCAGGTAATCTTTGGAGCAAAGACCATTTGGTTGAAGGCGTGAATGAATTACAGGATGACCATGTTGGCGCTGCCTTACAGTTTAAAACTAAAAAAGGGGAGCAGGTTCATGCGCTTGTGGCCTCTTCTTTTATTAGTTACGACCAGGCAGAACTAAACATGAAAGAATTGGGGAATGACACATTTGATGAAGTAAAATCAAAAGGGGCAGCCATTTGGAACAAGGAACTTTCCCGCATCCGGGTTGAAGGCGGAACAGATGACCAGAAAGAAACTTTCTATTCTTCGTTATATCGTGTTTTGCTTTTCCCCCGTAAATTTTATGAGATAGATAAAGAGGGTAAAATTTATCATTACAGTCCTTATAATGGTGAAGTATTATCCGGTTACATGTTTACAGATAATGGATTTTGGGATACTTTCCGTGCCGTTTTTCCATTTTTTAATTTAATGTATCCGTCACTAAATGAAAAAATCCAGGAGGGTTTGGTAAATACTTACAAAGAAAGTGGATGGTTGCCTGAGTGGGCAAGTCCCGGACACCGGAATATTATGATTGGTTCTAACTCGGCAACATTGATTGCCGATGCCTGGCTAAAAGGATGTCGCGGTTACGACATTGAAACTTTATGGGAAGCAATGGTGAAAAACTCGAAAAATGAAGGGCCTATGCATTCTGTGGGTCGGTATGGTGTTGATTATTACAATCGCCTGGGCTATGTTCCCTACAATGTAGGTGTTAATGAGAATGCCGCCAGAACGCTTGAATACGCTTTTGCTGATTTTTGTATTTATAAGTTAGGTAAAGCTTTGGGTAAGCCGGAAGAAGAAATTAAGATTTTTGCTGAACGTTCTCAGAACTATAAAAATTTATTCGATAGCGAAACCAGTTTAATGCGAGGAAAAAATGAAGATGGAACATTTCAGTCTCCTTTTAGCCCGTTTAAATGGGGCGATGCATTTACGGAAGGAAACAGCTGGCATTATACCTGGTCAGTTTTTCATGATGTGCAGGGTTTAATAAATTTAATGGGAGGTAAAGAACAGTTTGCAACTATGTTGGATTCGGTATTTGTTGTTCCACCCATTTTTGATGATTCTTATTACGGCAGGGTTATTCATGAAATCAGGGAGATGCAGATTATGAATATGGGGAATTATGCTCATGGTAACCAACCTGCCCAGCACATTATTTATCTCTATAATTATGCCGGACAACCATGGAAAACACAATATTGGATTCGTGAAGTTTTGAATCGTTTGTATTCGCCACAAGCCGATGGTTATTGCGGAGATGAAGACAACGGACAAACTTCGGCATGGTATGTTTTCAGTGCGATGGGATTTTATCCTGTAGCTCCGGCAACCGACGAGTATGTCATCGGTGGTCCTTTATTTAAAAAGGTTACTGTTGAGTTAGAAAACGGAAAGAATGTTGTTATCAATGCTCCAAAAAATAGTGCAGTAAACCGTTATATCCAGTTCATTGAACTGAATGGGAAAAAGTATGACAAAAACTATTTTAATTATTCTGAAATTATAAAAGGGGTTGAAATTAATTTTGAAATGGGACCTCTTCCAAATAAAGAACGAGGAATTCAGGAGACTTCTTTTCCATATTCGTATTCAAACGAAAACAAATAACATTAAAGAATGATAAAATTTAACAAAAGTTGGATTTCTCCCATTTTATTCCTTTTCATTACTGGAATATTTTTTTCGTGCTACCCGAAGAATAAAACTCTCTGGCAAATAGGTGATAATGATAATAGTGCAGATGAATTTGCGCTGGCTCCCGATGAATACAGCCGCTTTTTGGAAAAGGACTTTGGCTGGGAAGATCGTTTTTTTATGGTAGGCGTTTCTGAAACAAAAACTGACTGGCCTTATGTTTTGCCTGGTCCGGCTGACCAATGGGGCGGTACTTCGGGCACAGCCGGCTGGCGTTCTCACAAGCTGAGCATTCTTTTCGGTATTGAAAAACTTCCCAAAAAAGGGGAATGGAAGTTGGTAATCGATTTGGCAAATTGTAACAAGGAAGAACCGCCTGTTTTTAAAGTTCCCATTAACGGAAAATCCTGGAAGTACCAGCTGCCAGCAGGTTCAGGTGGAAAATTACCGGACGCGAAAATAACCGGTTCTTCTGAATATGTTATCGAGCTGCCCATTCCATCCGGATTAATAAAAAAAGGGGGAAACGAAATAAACCTCACTACTCTGCAGGGTTCGTGGCTTATATTCGATCAGGTGAGGTTGGACGGACCAGGTAACGCAAAACTTACGGAAATCAAGGAACTATTTTTGAGAAGTGTTCAACCTGCAAATTATGAAATTCAAACCCCGCAAGGTCAGGCGCAGCCTTTACTTGTGGATGTGGAGCATCTCGCGGGAACTCCTGATTTGAAAGTGGTGTTGGACAAAAAAACCATTTTTACAGAATCCATTGAAACCGGCAGATATACATTTGAAGCTCCCATGCCGGCTGTTTCGTCACCGCAACAAAGCAGGTATGAAATATGGGTTGGCGGCCAAATCCTGGAAAAGGGGAAGATTCAACGTAACCCGCAAAAGCTGATAACTCCGGCAGATTATGCCGATACAAAAATGGGAACCGCCCATTCACGTTGGATGATCGCCCCCGGGCCCTGGATGCCTTTCAGTATGGTGAAACTTAGCCCTGACAATCAGAACAGCGGATGGCAGGCCGGCTACGATCCTATTTTTGAAACTATTGGGGGATTTAGCCATATTCATGAATGGACAATGGCGGGATTGTTGCTGATGCCAACAAACGGACCTTTATTAACGGATGTTGGAGATCAAAAAAATCCTGACGAAGGATATCGTTCGCGGTTGAACACAGAAACCGAAGAGGCACCAATCGGTTATTACAAAGCCGAATTAACCGATTATAATATCACTGCCGAACTGACCGCTACAACTCGATGCGGATTCCAGCGATACACCTTTCCAAAAGAAAAAGAAGGTTCCCGGATTTTGCTGGACTTACAAATTCCAGCCGAATACCGGTATAACCTGGAAGATGTGCGTATTGAAAAAGTAGGCTCAAACCGGGTGGAAGGATACAGCAGACAAATCTCGCCAAATACATGGTCTGGTGGCATTTCACAGGAATATATCGTTCATTTTGTTGTTGAGTTCGACCAACCTATAAAAACTTTTGGCGTTTGGACTGAAGATGGAATTAAAACTGGTGTAAATTTCTTACAAAAAGAAAAACCTGCCGATGCCGGGGCATTTATTGAATTTGATACTTATAATAATCCTGTGGTGCAGGTTCGTACCGGAATTTCTTACGTAAGCATCGAAAATGCCGCTAAAAATCTGGAAAATGAAATCAGCCAACCCTTCGGATGGAATTTTGATGCGGTCAGGCAAAATAATCTGGATGTCTGGAATGACCTTTTTGAAAGGGTGATGATTTCAAGCAACGACTCGCGTGAGAAGAAACGATTTTACACCAACATGTACCGTGCTTTGTGCAGCCGTAATATTTTCAGCGATGTTGATGGTAAATGGGTGGATGCCGATGAAAAAATCAGGCAACTTGATAATCCGCAATCACCTGCGTTGGGGTGCGATGCATTCTGGAACACATTCTGGAATTTAAACCAGTTCTGGAACCTGGTAACTCCCGAATGGAGCAACAGGTGGGTGAACTCACAACTGGCCATGTACGATGCCGGTGGCTGGCTGGCCAAAGGACCGGCGGGCATGGAATACATTCCGGTGATGGTGGCCGAACATGAAATACCGCTTATTGTTGGTGCCTACCAAATGGGAATTCGCGATTTCGATGCGGAAAAAGCATTTGAGGCTGTTAAAAAAATGCAAACCACTCCTGCACAAAAAGTTGGTGGAGGTTTTGCTGGTAACCACGATTTGGAAGCCTATCTGAAATATAAATATGTTCCCTACGATAAAGGCCGGTTTTCGAATACACTGGAATATGCTTTCGATGACTGGACTGTGGCCCAGTTGGCTAAAACTTTAGGGAAAGAAACCGATTATAAAACCTTTTTGGAACGGGGGTATTATTGGAAAAATGCCATCGACACAGAAACCGGTTTTGCCCGGATGAAAGATTCAAAAGGCCAGTGGCTGGCTGATTTCGATCCCTACAAGTCGGGGCGCAACCACCATTATGTGGAAGGAAATGCTTGGCAACTCAGTTTTTTTGTTCCACAGAATGTTCCTGCATTGGCAGAAGCCATTGGAAAAGATCGTTTTGTAGAACGTCTCGATTGGGGATTTAATGAAAGTAACAAATGGCGGTTTAATGCTCCCAACGATCAGTACTGGGATTATCCGGTTATACAGGGAAACCAGCAATCAATGCACTTTGCCTTCTTGTTCAATTGGGTTGATAAACCCTGGCTGACTCAAAAATGGAGCCGCGCTATTATGGATCGCTATTACGGGTACGGTTTGGCAAATGCCTATCTCGGCGATGAAGACCAGGGACAAATGAGTGCATGGTTTATAATGGCTGCACTTGGCCTTTTTCAAACCGACGGTGGGTGCCGGGTTGATCCAGTGTATGAAATTGCCAGCCCGTTATATCCCAAAGTTGAGATCGATTTGGGTAACCGTTACGGTAGGGGAGAAAAGTTCATTATTGAAGCCAGAAATGCTTCCCGGCTAAACAAATATGTACAATCCGCCATTCTGAATGGAAAAGTACTTCAGGATTTTAAGTTTCCTGCCAGGGAACTGCTAAAAGGAGGAAAACTTGAACTGGAAATGGGGCCGGAATCCAATGAGAAATGGGGAATTAATTAACCAAAACTATTAATATCAGGATTTGAAAAATCAATAAAAATGAATACAAAAAGTATTTCCATCGCATTTGTTGCCCCGGTTTTGCTCGCCTTTTTTGTAATGAGCGCCTGCGATCTTGTGGGTATTGGAGTTGATAATGTAAAAGCCGATTTCGGGCTGAACAATACGCTGTCGCAGTTGATTTCGTTAGCCGTGTTTGCCTGGTTCTTTTTACTTTCCGTTCCGGTAGGGCTTTTGCAGGAACGAATCGGGAAACGCAACATGCTCAATATCGGAATATTATTAACTGCCATTGGATTGTTTCTGCCCTTCTTTATCTATTCATTTTTAACGATAATGATTGGATTTGGTCTTTTGGGAATCGGAAACACAATCATTCAGGTTTCCGCCAATCCGTTGCTGATCGATGTAGTTCCCTCCAGCCGGGCTTCGAGCTTTTTAAGTTTTTCGCAATTTGTAAAGTCGGTTGGCTCGATGGCTGCACCTTATCTTGCTACTTTTTTCGCCCTGCGTTTTGGCGACTGGAAAATTATTCTTCTGGCTTTTGGTGGCGTGTCACTATTATCGGCTGTTTGGCTGCATTTTACCAAAATCAGCGAAGCACCGGCCAGGGAAGAAAAAGCCACTTTGGTTTCGTGTCTGAAATTGTTGGGAACAGGGTACATCGCTTTAATGGTTCTTGGTATTTTTTTTATAGTTGGCCTCGATGTGGGAATTAATGCAACGTCTGGCCAGTTTCTGTTACTGAAAATGGAGATGGGAACAGAAGCTGCCCAACAGGGACGAAGCCTTTATTTTTTAGGCAAAATGCTGGGAACTTTTCTGGGAGCATTGTTTTTAGTGCGATTTTCATCTTCCAAATTTTTAATAGGTTCGTCGGCAGCTACTCTTTTAGCTGCAATCCTTTTTATTTTTTCACCTACTCCGTTCATTGCCTTAACCCTGATGTTTTGCATTGGACTGGCGGGCTCCAACATCTTCCCGCTTATCTTTACAGCAACAGTAAAAAAATATCCTGACCGCGCCAACGAAATTTCCGGCCTGATGATTATGGCTGTTTCGGGAGGGGCTTTTATTCCGCCCATTGTGGGAGGAATTACTGATTTGTTTTCTATAACCACAGGCATGTATGTTTTTGTTATTTGCGGATTATATTTGTTGTTTGTATCTGTTTATTCATTAAAAAAAGTATAGAATGTTAAAGATTTGGATTTTCATTGTTGGGATATTTCTTCTGTTTTCATGTCAGCAGGCCAAAGAAGTAAAAATTGATTTTAACGCGGTTCAGTATGTCGATCCGCAAATTGGATCGGTTCATGGGCGTTGGTTTTTATATACACCCGCAGCTCTTCCGTTTGGAATGGCAAAACTGGCGCCTCACACAAATGCTTATGAAAGTATAGGAAGTTGGCTTCCGGGTGGTTACGACGATCGCCACAACTCAATCGAAGGATTTGGCCATTTTCATGAATTCCAGATTGGTGGAGTTGTAGTAATGCCAACAGCTGGCGAACTGAAAACAGTACCAGGCACGCTTGAAAACCCGGATGCAGGTTACAGATCGAGGTTCGATAAAACTACTGAACATTCAGAACCCGGCTATTATTCGGTTTTGCTGAAAGATTACAACATAAAGGCTGAATTAACGGCAACAGAAAGGGTTGGTTTTCACCGCTATACTTTCCCTCAATCTGAAAATTCGAGGTTGATTTTCGATATTGGCCACAAACAGGGCGAAAGCAGCGACGTAACCGAAGCGTTTGCGCAACTGGTGAACGAAAAAGAAGTGGAAGGTTATGTGGAAACCAATCCTGAATATGTGAAATTCTGCGATCCCGGAAACCGTGTAAAAATGTATTTTGTTGCGCGTTTGAGCAAGGCGCCGGATAGTTTCGGAACTTTTCAGGATTCGATAGTTCAGGAAAACGAGCCGCTAATAAAGGGTATTCGGAATGGGATTTTTTTGACATTTAAAACCAGTGAAAACGAAGTGATTGAAATGCAGGTTGGCCTGTCGTACACCAGCGTCGAAAATGCACGACTGAATATGAAAACAGAAGCTGAATCTGTTTCTTTTGACGAGGTCAGGCAGGCAGCAACTTTGAAATGGAATGTAATGCTGGGGCGAATTCAGGCGGAGGGTGGCCAGGAAAAAGATTTGAAAAAATTCTATACCGGACTTTACCATGCTTTGCTCGGTCGCGGACTGGCAAGCGATGTCAACGGGCAATATAAATTGAATGGCGCGGGAGTTGGACAAATTCCGCTAAACGAAAATGGCTTACCGAAATACAATCATTATAATACTGATGGAATGTGGGGTGGTTTCTGGAACCTGAGTCAGTTGTGGTCGTTGGTTTACCCCGATTATTTTAATCAGTACCTTCAATCAAATATCGATTTTTATAAAGAAACCGGCTGGTTGCACGATGGAGTAGCGGCTGGCGCTTACACCAATGGAGTTCAAACCAATTTTCAGGGATTACTGATTTCTGCGGCCTACAATTGCGGTATCCGCGATTTCGACTGGGAAACGGGTTACCAAGCAGCGCTTAAAAATGAAATTGATTCGGTTGGAAGAAACCTTGGAAACGGGAAATATGATTTGAATCGTTTTCTCAAACTTGGATATGTTCCGTACGAAAATTACACGGTTTCAAACGGCTGGATTTTTAATTTCGGGGCATCGCACACGCTGGAATATGCTTTTAGCTCTTACGCTGTGGCGCAAATGGCCAAAAACCTCGGGAAATCGGAAGATTATAAAATCTTGATGAAACAGGCGGATTACTGGAAAAATCTTTTCGATCCGGAAACAAAATTTATTCGCCCAAAACTACCAAGTGGAAAATTTATCACCGATTTTGATCCTATGAAACCGTGGGATGGATTTCAGGAAGGAAATGCGTTTCAATATACCTGGTATGTTCCGCACGATCCGGCTGGGCTGATTGAAAAAATTGGATTGGAACTGTTTAATGAAAGATTGGAAACGACATTCACCGCAAGTCAAAAATCAGGTTTTGGCGGAGGCAAGGAAATTGATAGTTTTTCGGGAGTTGAGAAGTTGTACAACCAGGGAAATCAGCCTTGTCTGCACCAACCGTGGTTGTTTAATTATTCGGGCAAGCCGTGGCTTACACAAAAATGGACCCGCACCATTTGCGATGAATTTTACGGAACCGAACCTTTGCATGGTTATGGTTTCGGTCAGGATGAAGATCAGGGGCAGCTCGGCGCCTGGTATGTAATGGCTGCACTCGGATTATTTGATGTTCAGGGGCATACGGCTGCAAATCCCACATTTCAGTTTGGCAGCCCGCAGTTTGATAAAGTAACCATTCAACTTTCAAACGATTCTTCAAAAAAGCTAATCATCAAAACTGAGAATAATTCGAAAGCAAATTTGTATGTGAAAGGAATTCAGTTGAATGGAAATTCAATCGAAAATTGCTGGATAAACCGCGCCGAATTAATGGTTGGGGGCGAGTTGATATTCGGGATGGATTCAGTTCCAAACAAGAGTTGGGGTGTTAAAACTCCGCCGCCTTCCATGAGCCAGCTATATTGATTGTCTCTGACGTTGTCAGGTCTTCGACGCTGACAAGTCCGGGGATAAAAACCTGTCAACGTCTTTAGACTTGACAGCGTTTTTTTACACAAACAAAAAGTACAATATGAAACAAAAACATTCAATTTTAACGCTCCTCCTGATTGTTTTAGCCACAACGATTTTAGTTGCCCAAAACAACGAAATTCTTTTAAACGAAGGGTGGAAAGCCAAGCGGATAAATGAAGTTCCTGTTGACGGAACAGTTATCTCCTCTCCTGAATTTGAATTTTACGATTGGATGGATGCAGTTGTTCCGGGTACTGTTTTAACAACTTTGCTGCACAACAAAAAAGTGCCCGATCCTTTTTTTGGAATGAATAACGAACTGATTCCGGATATTTACGAAACAGGTGCCGATTATTACACGTTTTGGTTTCAAAATAACTTTAACCTACAGCAATTGAAGCCAAATCAGCACGCGTGGTTAAAATTCAGAGGGATTAATTATTCAGCCAATATTTTTTTAAACGGGAAACTGGTAAATTCCGACACGCATCGCGGTATGTTTCTTCGCGAAAAATATGAAATAACATCTTTTCTGAAAGATGCTGAATCCAACAATCTTGCGGTGTTGGTTGAGCCGCCATCGACCGTTGGCAAAGTAAATGGCGGACAGGGCGGTGACGGAGTTATTGCCCGATCGGTAACCCAGCAATATACACCAGGCTGGGATTGGGTTTGTTCAGTAGCCGACCGGAATACCGGAATTTGGGATCAGGTTTCCATTGAAATTACCGGGCCGGTTGATGTTCAAAATCCGTATGTTAAAACCCGCGTTCCGGGGAAAAGAACTCTCGGAGGCAATCAGGAACCTGCTTATATAAATATTTCTGCTGAATTGGTAAATGCAACAAAAGAGAATCAGTCAGGTACATTTATCGTAAATCTTGGTGACATTCAAACGAAAATTTCAGTAATGTTGAAAGCAAGTGAAGCCTTAACAGTTAAATCTCCTGAAATCAAAATTGAAAATCCAAAACTTTGGTGGCCAAATGGAATGGGAGCACAGGATTTATATCCGCTCGAAATTCGTTTTGAACAGAATGAAATACTTTCAGACTCAGAAAAACTCCATTTTGGAATTCGTCAAACAGATACTTATTTCGACAAAGAATTGGGTGGCCGCGTGTTTTTGGTAAACGGACAAAAAGTTTTTGTGAAGGGTGGAAACTGGATATCCTCAGATTTGTTGCTGAGGCATACTCCGGAACGTTACGAAGCTGAAGTAAAAATGCACACCCAAATGAATATGAATATGATACGCATTTGGGGAGGTTCGATTACTGAACGTCCTGAATTTTATGATGCGTGCGATAAATATGGTGTTTTGGTGTGGCAGGATTTGTGGATAACCGGCGATTGTAACGGATGCTGGCTCGACCCAAGGAAAGAGGAGACACAGGAAAGACGCCGGGCTTACCCCGATGATCATAAGCTTTTTCTAAATTCTGTAATCGATCAGGTAAAAATGCTTCGAAATCATCCCAGTCTTTACTTGTGGTGTGGTGGAAATGAGTTTCCCCCGCCGGATGACATCAATGCGAAACTTGAAAATGAAATTTTTCCGCAGTACGATGAAACCCGTTATTATGTCAATTACTCAACGTCCGACAGTATCCTGCGGAATATAATTGGAGGTGTTGGTGACGGTCCGTATGGAATTCAGAATCCTTTGCGGTTTTTTGTAACGCAGTCATTTCCGTTTAATCCTGAACTGGGTTCGGTTGGCATGCCAAATGTGGAAACCATGCGCAAAATGATGGATGAGAAAGATTTGCAGCCACCGGTAAATGATCGTGCAAATCGTGTTTGGCAATATCACAAATACATTGGCTACGAAGATCAAATCGAACGTTTTGGCAAAATTAAAAACATCGATGACTTTTGTAAGAAAGCACAGGCTGTTAATTATGAACAATACCGTGCTTTACAGGAAGGTTTTAATGCGGGAATGTGGAATTTATATACAGGTATGTTAGTGTGGAAAAACCAAAATCCATGGACATCATTACGAGGACAATTTTACGATGTTTTTTTGGACCAAACAGGAGGTTTTTATGGTTTTCAACATGGCGCAAAACCTTTGCATGTGCAACTGAATTTAAACGATTCAGCCATTTGTGTGGTAAATCAAACATTATTTGATGCAAACAATCTGACAGTTGAAACGCAGTTGTTTGACCTGCATGGAAATAAACTCAGTCAAAATCAATTTCAACTTGAGGTATCGACAAATACACATAAAATTGCAGAAAAGCTTTTTTCGGGACCAAAGCCCACAGGACTTTATTTTGCCCGTTTAATATTGAAAAATGAACAGGGAAATGTTATTGATGAAAATTTATACTGGCTTACCAATTCTCCTTCCGACATGCAGGAATTGGAAAAATTGGAAACGGTAAATCTCCGGCTTCAGGTTGAAAAAGAAACGTCAGGACGAACAGTTGCTCTCATTCAAAACAGAACCAATGAAACTGCATTTTTTACACGTTTAAAAGTGGTGGATAAAGAGACTGGGGAGCTGGTAATTCCCTTATTTTTCAGCGATAATTATATCACCATTTTCCCGGGAGAACAGAAACGAATTGAAATTGATTTGTCGAATTTGCCCTTTGAAAAAAGAAACACAAGTTTACAAATGGTACTCGAACCCTGGAATGGATTGGTGATTAAACAAGATTTATAAATTAAATTTATCTGATATGAATAAGAATTTTTCTTTTATGGTAATCTCATTTTTGCTCCTGTTTTTTGGAGCTTGTCAACAACATTCAAAAACGAACAAAGTGTTAATTAAAAAAATTCAGCAAGATGAATATTTTGCATTCACCAAAGCAAAAGCTCTCGATATTGTAAAAACCGGATTTAATGCTGGTGATGGATACGGCGAAGTCTGGATTCGCGATTACAATACTTTTATTGAACTTTCAGCAGAAGTTTTTGAACCCGAAGTTTTGAAGGAAAACCTGTTGGTATTTTTTAAAATGCAGGGCGATGACGGAAATATAATCGATGGCTTTATTCCCAAAGAAAAAATTACCGGACATGGTTACGATTACATTTATACCGATTTGGAACCACGCTATGCAGCGCATAAAAACACGGTGGAAACCGATCAGGAATCATCGATGGTACAAGCTGTTTATAAATATGTAAATACCACCGGCGACAAATCTGTTTTAAACGAAGTTGTTGCAGGGAAAACAGTTGCAGAACGGTTGGAATGGTCAATGGATTTTTTAATGAACCACCGTTACAACGAAAAATATGGCTTGCTGTGGGGCGCTACAACCGCCGACTGGGGCGATGTTCAGCCGGAACACGATTGGGGCGTTTACCTTACCGACGATACTCATTATGCCATTGATATTTACGATAACGCCATGTTTCTGATTGCATTGGACAATTTAATGGAATTGATTCATGATAAGAAGGAAAAATGGCAACCGATTCATGATAAAATTGCCGAAAACACCCGAACCCATTTGTGGGACGAAACCAACCAAAAATTCATCCCGCACATTTATATCGACGGTTCGCCATTTCCGGACGATTTCAACGAAAATGAAATTTACTATCACGGTGGAACTGCCATTGCAATTGAAGCCGGATTACTTTCAAAAGAAGAAATAAAAATATCGCTCGACAAAATGATTGCAAATGTGAAAGCATCGGGTGCAGGTTCCATTGGATTAACGATGTATCCGCCGTATCCTGAGGGATTTTTCAAAAACAAGGGAATGTATCCGTATGGTTATCAGAATGGTGGCGACTGGACATGGTTTGGCGGGCGGATGATTCAGCAGCTCATTAAAAATGGTTTTGTTGAAGAAGCATACGAACAAATGCAACCCATGGTAAAACGGGTAAAAGACAACGACGGCTTTTTCGAATGGTACACTGTTGACAATAAACCAAAAGGCTCGGGAACATTTAGGGGCGAAGCTGGGGTGTTGTACAAAGCAATTTTGATGTTTGAGGATTGGGCTGGCAAGGAATAATTATTTTAAAATGCTGCAATTGAAAAGCCTGTGACTGCAAAAAATAAAAGTTTAAAACCTGGGAATGAAATTGAATTATGATATGAACCTTGAAATTATTTCAGAAAAAATTATCATGAAAATTGTGCTGTTTTCTTTCCTGGTTGCAGGGAATGTAGCATTATTTGCAGGCCCTGATAATATTGCTTTACAGGCAAAAGCAAGCGCTTCGGCTGAATGGAATGACAACTTCGCTGCAGCAAAAATAAACGATGGATTAATCGGAATTTCTGAAATTGGAGAATGGGCATCTGACAGCAAGGAAAATTTCTGGGGCGGAATAAACTATCCCTGGATTCAACTGGATTGGGATGAAAACCAGTTCATTGATAAAATAATCTTTTATGACAGGGTTAGTTTGAAATCTCATCTGGCTGGCGGAACTCTTCTGTTTAGCGTGGGTCCCAATGGTCAGGGACAAATTCCTGAAATTGGAGCACAGTTTCTGCGCGATGCCGGAACCTGGATTCAGAAGTATCCGCAGGTAGTTTATGCCGCCGGCGCTTCTCCGTGGGGACATGCCATGCCCTGGGGCGATGTTACAACCAAAGGTAAATCGATGTTTCTTTCTGTTTTCGATTGGCCACAGGATGGAAAATTGTACCTGCCCGGCCTGAAAAATGAGATTCTGTCAGCTCATTTGTTAAAAGGGGCTAAAGCTGAAAAAATCTCTTTCGAACAGAAACAAGGCTGGACGATTTTCAATGTTCCTTTTCAACCTGGCGATACACCTGCTTCGGTAATAGAATTGACCTTCGATAGCGCACCTTCAACAGAAGATGTCGAAAGCGGGCAGTTACGTTTGTGTCCGTTAAGAGTGTAAAGGAAACCTGATTAATGTTTACATGGCATCCGGGATTAAGTTGACAGGAAGGCAATACAGGGTTTTGTGCTGAACAAGAGAAGTCGATACTGCACTGTTAACCGAAAAGAGAAGCAGTCATACAGGGATTGTATGAAGTATCCGTGGCAGACTAAGCCGTAGTAGTGATGAAGTTTCCGTAATGGAAATGGAGCGAAGGACTTAGCTTGTTTACATTTCATTAATTAACAACAAGCAGCAATGCGATGTTTGACTATTATGAAATAAAATCACAGCCAATTACCAAACTACCCCGTCTG
>CAMTWS010000202.1:0-8867 GCA_947085485.1 uncultured Prolixibacteraceae bacterium | reverse complement strand
GAGAACCGGAAATATTGTACCTGGAACAATATCACCACCAGCTTTAAGCGCAAAGGAAGGAACATACCGCAAATGCCATAAAGATTGCAACCAAACGACAGGAGAAATTAAGCAGCCAGAAGGCTGCATAGCCTCAACTTTACAGATGAAAAACCCAAATGATGGAAAAGTTATGCCCAAAACTCAAATTTTGAGGCCCAAAATCAACTGAAATTATAAAATCTAATCGGATAAAGACAGAATCAATAAAAAATCCCTTCCGATAAAAAAATCAAAAGGGGTAAATTATTTTTTTAGCGAAATTGCCTAAATAAAGTATTTGCAGTCTTTTTTATTTAGCAGCATCTGTTAACAAAACGCTTCTGGCGTATTCGCTGGGAGTCATCTTGTAAACCTCGGCAAAACAGGTAGTAAAATACGAAGGTGAATTGAACCCGACATCATAACATACTTCCGAAATGTTCTTTCCATGGATGCTGAGTAATTCGCGCGCTTTTTTCAGCCTGATATTTCGGATAAACTCTCCGGTACTTTGGCCGGTAAGTGCTTTTATTTTGCGGTGTAAACCCATTCGGCTGATGCTTAATTCGTAAGCAAGTGCATCGCCGTTAAACTCCGACTCAATCATTTTTTCAAGAATAATTGAAATTGTTTTTTGCAGGAACTGTTCATCTGGCGAATCAGTTTTTTCATTGGGTTTATGCATATCGTCCAACGATATTTTTCGACTGTAACGCTCTTTAAGCATTTCTCTTAACCCGATCAGTTTTGTAACCCTTATAATAAGGTGCTGTGGATGAAATGGTTTTGTAATGTACGAATCGGCTCCAATGCTTAACCCTTCAATACGGTTTTCGATATCTGATTTTGCCGTTAGTAAAATAATGGGGATGTGGTCTGTTTCGATTGAAGCCTTCAACTTTTTGCACATTTCGATGCCATCCATTTCGGGCATCATCAGGTCGCTGATTATCAAATCAAATTCGTGCAATGCAATTAATTCCAGCCCTGTGGCACCATTTTCAGCTTCTTCAATGGCATAGTCAGATCCGAGGATGCTTCGAATATAATTTCGGATATCGGCATTGTCTTCAACAATCAGTACTCTTTTCTTATGATCCGTTTTAGGGGCATCCGATTTAAATTCTTCGGTCAATTCACTGTCACCACTTCCGTAAAGTTCTTTAATGTCCTGGTTTTTCGAGAGCTCTGCTTCATTCTTAAATTCTTCTTTCAGATAGGCGCTTTTTTCTATTGGCAGTGTAATTTTAAAGGTAGTATTGGGGCTGGGCAAGCTCTCTACTTCAATCGTTCCGTGGTGCAATTCAATCAGGTTTTTTACAAGGTGCAACCCTATACCCGACCCTTTTTGATTGTTGCTTTTTTCTTCGGCCTGATAGAACCTGTCGAAGATGTAAGGGATGTCTTTGGGTTGAATACCCCTGCCATTATCGGTAATCGATATTACAACCTGATTGTTGCCCATCGGGTCCTTTTCTACCAATACGGAAATTACGATTGAACCACCATCAGGTGTAAATTTAAAGGCATTTGAAAGCAGATTAATCAACGATTTGTTAAGGAAGTCGGAATCGAACCATGCCAAAAGTACTTTTTCTTTGTGCACGAACTCCAATTGTATGTTTTTCTGTTTTCGCAGATCTTCAAAATAATTGATGATATCTTTGATAAACAAAATCATATCCGACTCCTGAATTTTCAGTTTCATCTGTCCTCTTTCAGCTTTTCTGAAATCGAGCAATTGGTTAACCATTGTAAGCAGTCGGTTCGCATTACGAAGCATTAACTTAATATTCGACTTCTTCTCTTCCTCGGGTTCATCAAAATGCATCTTTTCCAACGGGCCTATTATCAGTGTTAACGGAGTTCTGAATTCATGTGATATATTGGTGAAAAACTGTAATTTTTCCTGGTGCAATTCTTCATCTTTTTCGCGTTTTGCCCGTTCAATTTTCAGTCGGTTGGCTGTTTGTATTCGCATTTTCAGGAATAGCAAAATGAAGTAAATAAACACAGCAACCAGGATACTGTATATCAGATAAGCCCATCCGGTTGCCCAGAAGGGTGGACGAATAACAATTACAATTGAGGCGATGTTCGTATCGCTCCACACAGCGTTGGGGCTCGATGCTTTTACTTTGAATACATATTCACCCGATTGAAGATTTCGGAATGTGACACTGTTTTGATTGCCCAGCTGATTCCATTTTTCATCAGAACCTGCAAGCAAATAAGCATATTGAATTTTCTGGTTGGCATTGTAATTCACCCCCATAAATTCGATTGTAAAGACCGATTGATTGTATTTTAATTCAATTTTATCGGCCAATGAGATGTTTTGCTTTAAAGGCGAATATTTGTATTTGTTTTCACTCGGAGTAGTCAGCTCGTTAAATATAAGTAATTTAGTGAATATTACCGGCGGGCATTTATCATCTTTGGTAACATTCACTGGATTGAAAATGTTAATACCGCCAAAACCGGCAAATGCCATCAAGCCATTGGGTAAAACAACGGCCGACCGTTCAGCAAACTCGCGGCTTTGAAGTCCATCGCCCGAATTGAAATTTTCAATTTCTTTTGTTTTGATATTCAGTTTTGCAATTCCCCGGTTATTGCCAATCCATATATTTCCCGATTGATCGCAAAGTAATGAGGCCAGATAGTTACTGGCCAACCCGTTTGATTCGGTAAACGAAATGTTCTCTTTTGACTTTAAGTTATGCATAAACAGACCCTCGCCTTGAGTCGTTATCCATAAACTGTTGCCATCGATTAAGAGATCGGAAACAATGTGTATTGCTAATTTTATTGGATCGAAGTTAACTTCTTGATTTTTGATGTTATAGGTAATTATTCCCATTCCATAAGTTCCGATCCAAAGCAATCCATCTGAGTCTTCTTTGATTGATCGGATTGCTATGTTTCTATCGGCCGATAGCGGGCAACGAATGACGGTTTGCGTATTCCGGTCATATTTAGCGAGTCCGAATTCAGTTCCAATCCATATGGTGCGATCTTTTCCTTCGTAAATGCATCGCACATCGTTCCCTGGTAATGAATTTGGATTTTTGTTATCGAATAAAAACTGACTGTAGCTTGAGCTTGTTGGATCAATTTTCAGCAATCCTTTGTTGTAAGTTCCTGCCCAAAGTATGCCTTGAGAATCGTATAACAGCGATTGGTAAACATATCCCGGCAATTTTTGATCAACAGGCAGTTCTTTGGCTTCGCCACTTTCAGAATTAATTTTACACAATCCGACTTTCCCGGTGCCCATGGTTGCAATGAATAAGTTGCCGCTTTTATCAGTCGAAATAGCCGTATAAGGAGAATTCGGAAGTGAATTTGGATCCTCAGAATCGTGTTTAATCAGTTTGAATTTGGTGGAAGTACCTTTTAGCATATTTACACCACCCCATGCAGTACCAATCCACACATTATTGTGCTGGTCGGCAAAAAGCGAATTGATTGATGGACAATTAAGTCTCGACGAAGACTCTCCATGTTCAATCATCTGAAAAGCGAATTTCTCATTCAATGAGAATGAGCGTACTGAAAAATTTACCAGGAATAATTCAGTTCCTATCCATATTTTGCCGTTGCGATCTTCATTGATTGCTCCTATTGAATTGGCAATCAATCCTTCAGGATAAGTTATCGGATCGAGATGATTACTTGTTTCATTGTAAATATAGCAGCCTTTTGATGTTCCGATCCAGATTCTGCGAAAACTATCCTGATAAATGGAACGAATGTTTTGTCCACCTTCCGGCAACTCATAAAACTCCAGTTTTTTCTCTTTTTGGTCGTACCGGTACAGTCCGTTATTTTGGGTTCCGATCCATAGCCGCTTATAGTCATCTTCGAGCAAACTCATTACATTAAGAGGAGCGGCAATGCCTGGTATTTTAGGCAGGGTTAAAGCAAAAAATTCGTTTTTCGCCCAGTCGAAATAGTTTACCCCATTCCCATAAGTACCCATCCATATTTTTGATTGATCTGAATTTGCTATCAAAGCGGTAATGTCGTTGTAAACCAATTTCAATGGACTGGTATTGTTTCGGACTTTGATGATGCTGTCTGATTTGTAATTGTAAATATTCAATCCATCAGATGTTCCAGCCCATATATTACCATCAGGAGCCAGAATCATGGTTTGGGTTCGGTTGTGTGAGAGCGAATACCGGCCTTTGTTGATTGCAAAACGTGTAAAGTTTTTTCCGTCAAATTTGTTTAATCCTTCGTCGGTGGCAATCCAGATAAAACCTTTGCTGTCCTGCAGAACCGAATGAATAGTATTGTTCGAAAGTCCCTGTTCTGTTGAGTACCGGTAAATGAGATTGGTTTCTGTTTTTTGAGAAAAGACTTGCGAGGTCAGACATAAAAAAACAATCAAAAGGAAAACATTTTTAATAAGTAATGATATTGTTTTCATTTTCCGGCTTGTTTCGTTTTTATCAGTTTTTACCCAATCAGGAGGATTATTAAGCGAATAAAAGAATTTCACTTTAAATAGTCAATAGCACATGCCGCGAAAGATACAAAATGCGACAATATCAACAGCATGTTACAATAGCGAAAGGGAAATATGCAATAGCGAAAGGGAAATTTTTTAATTGTGGCGATTATTGCAAATCTGAAAAAACTAAATACTATGAACTTAAACCTTTTCTTTTCACTAAAGACATTCCCGGGGAGTCTGTTTCAATTTAAAAGTATATTGATCATTGCCATATTAGTTTCTTCATTTTCAATTAAAACTGAAGAACCTGGACTGGGAAAACATGCGCCATTGAAACCCGATGTTTGCAAATTTGTGGTGGAAAGCAAGGAGAAACATAAAACCATCGATAATTTCGGTGCGTCTGATGGGTGGAGTATGCAATATATTGGTCTGTGGCCTAAAGAGAAGCAGGAAAAAATGGCGGATTGGCTTTTCAGTGCCGAAAATGATATAAAAGGAAATCCAAAAGGTATCGGCTTATCGCTCTGGCGTTTCAACATTGGAGCCGGAAGCACCGAACAAGGAAAGGCAAGCGGAATTGATGATGTATGGCGGCGTGCAGAGTGTTTCCTGTTACCCGACGGAACTTACGACTGGAACAAGCAAAAAGGTCAGCGCAATTTTATGCAATTAGCCAAACAGCGCGGAGTTGATCAATTTCTGGGATTCATCCTTTCTGCACCGGTTTACTGGACTCAAAACGGATTGGCAACCAACACAGGGCGTGGTGCGACTTTCAACCTGAAAGAGGGTAATTACCCCGATTTTGCGCGGTTTATGGCCGATGTTATCCAGGGGATTGAAAAAAATGATGGGATCCAACTTAACTACATTTGTCCGTTTAACGAACCCGACGGTCACTGGAACTGGACTGGCTCAGGCCAGGAAGGAACTGCTGCTACAAATAAAGAGATTGCCAAAACTGTGCGATTGACTGGCAATGAATTTCAAAACCGGAAAATTGACACCAAAATATTGGTTGCTGAATCCTTCGATTACAATTGCATGTACCGCACTCATCCAAATACAAAACCCGATCGAGGTTATCAGATTCAATCTTTTTTCAGTGCTGACAGTACAGACACTTTTATAGGAAATGTTCCAAATGTACCGCGTCTGTTGGCTGCACACAGTTACTGGACCAATACACCAATCAGTGATTTGCGCACCATTCGCATCGAAATGGGAAATGAGTTGAAAAAGAACAAGGTGAACTTCTGGCAAACCGAAACTTGCATCATGAGCAACGATGTTGAAATTGGCGGCGGCGGCGGTAAGGATTTATCGATGAAAACAGCATTGTACGTTGCCCGTATTATCCACCACGATTTTGTCTATGCCAATGCTTCGGCCTGGCAATGGTGGCGTTCGGTGGGAAACAGTGATTACAAAGATGGTTTGATTTACACCACGCCTGATCAAAGCAATCTGGACGGAACTTTTACCGATTCGAAACTGATGTGGGCACTGGGAAATTACAGCCGTTTTATTCGTCCGGGAGCAATCCGTCTGGGGGTTTCGGCATTCGACAGTAAAGGGAAACAGGTTTTTGAAGGCGATACCGATCCATACTCACTGATGGTTTCGGCCTACCAGAATAGCGATGAAACGCCGGTTGTGGTGGTTATAAACTATGAGAATAAGGCAAAAGAATTCGATCTGGTATGGAATGGGGAAAAGCTCACTAATTGGAAATCCTATCTCACATCCGATTCGCCCAACAGCAATTTGGCGCTTCAAAAGTTATTGAATTACGGTAATAAAATAACTATACCCGCCAGGTCGATCGTTACATTTGTTGGTGTGAAATATTAAAACAAAAATATATGATGAAGATTAAAACTATTCTGGGAGCTTTCGCATTGATGCTGGCAGCTACCACCTTGCAGGCAAAACCTCAATTCGGGCAGGCTGAACTTTTCAACAACAACTGGCGGTTTAATCTGTCGGACGTAAAAGAGGGATCAAGTTCAACGCTGGATGATTCCAAATGGCGGAAACTCGACCTTCCGCACGACTGGAGTGTTGAGGGAACTCTAAGTCCGGATAAAGCCAGTTGTACCGGTTATTTGCCCGGTGGCATTGGCTGGTACCGGAAATCGTTTACTGTTCCTGATTCAGAAAAAAGCAAAAAGGTATTTATCTATTTCGAAGGAGTTTACAATCACAGTGAGGTATTTATCAACGGCGTTTCTGTTGGTAAACGTCCGAATGGCTATATTTCATTCATGTACGACCTGACTCCATATCTTAAAATTGGACAGGAAAACTTACTTTCAGTGCGGGTTGATCATTCGCTCGAAAGAGATTCCCGCTGGTATTCGGGTTCGGGAATTTACCGCGATGTTTACATGGTTTATGCTTCACCCGTACACCTCGATTTGTGGGGAGTGTATTTCAAAGCAAACAGCATTGGCCCTAAAAAAGCGGATGTTTCGGTTGAAACAACGATCAACAATGAATTATCGATGGGAGCGGAGGTGCAGATTTTGCATGAAATTACCGATCCAGCTTCGGGAAAAGTGGTAGCAAATGCAACGAAAAAACAAGCACTCGAAGGCGGTAAAAAAACAACTCTGGCGCAAATGATGGCCATTCCAAATCCCAAACGCTGGTCGTTGGAGCAACCCAATTTATACACGCTCAAAACCATGGTCAGACAGAACGGAAAGATCATAGATCAGAATGAGCAGAAAATCGGACTTCGGACGCTGACATTTGATCCGAACAAAGGTTTTGCATTGAACGACGTGTGGACCAAAGTAAAAGGAGTTTGTATCCATCACGATGCCGGTTGTCTGGGCTCGGCTGTTCCGCGCGAAGTTTGGAAACGGCGGTTGGTTACACTAAAAGAAATGGGATGTAACGCCATCAGGATGAGCCATAACCCTCAGGCTCCCGATGTGTACGAATTGTGCGACGAAATTGGCCTGTTGGTTATGGACGAAGCATTCGACGAATGGGAATTTCCGAAACGGAAATGGATATCCGGATGGAACATAGGGACTCCGGGATTTGAAGGCGCGGCATCGTATTTCAACGAATGGAGCGATAAGGATTTAGCTGATATGATCTTACGCAATCGCAATCATGCTTCAATTATCATGTGGAGCATTGGCAATGAAGTGGATTATCCCAACGATCCATACACGCATCCTGTTCTCGATCATGCCAATATTAACCAACCCATGCATGGCGGTTACAAACCCGATAGCCCCAAAGCAGAACGCTTGAGCGGAATTGCAAAACGCCTGACAACCATTGTTCGTGGTCTTGACACTTCACGTCCGGTAACGGCCGCATTGGCCGGAGTGGTGATGTCGAACGAAACGGAATATCCCTATCTGCTGGATGTTGCAGGTTATAACTATACAGAAGACCGGTATGCACAGGACCATGCCAAATATCCAACGCGGGTGATTTATGGCAGCGAAAACGGACACAGCATGCAGTCGTGGAAAGCAGCCCGCGACAATGAATACATTTTCGGTCAGTTTTTGTGGACCGGCATTGATTACCTGGGCGAATCAGGAGCCTGGCCGTCGCGTGGTTTTTACTCCGGATTATTGGATTTTGGTGGATTCCTGAAACCCCGCGGTCATTTCCGTGAAGCTTTGTGGAGTGACAAACCAGTAACCTATATCGGAACTTACCCGGTTCCATCACGTGGAAATTATCTGTCAACCGATGCCTGGCCAATTTGGAATTATGAGGCAGATCAAATGATTCGCGTGGTATGTTACACCAATGCACCCAAATCCAAATTAATACTGAACGGAAATGAGGTTGCCGACGCAAAAGGATTGGATGATAATTCCGGCGTTATTTACTGGGATATCCCTTTTCAAAGCGGTAAACTTAAGGTAGTTGGTTTGGATAAGGATGGCAAGGAAATTTGCAATTATTCAATTCAATCATCAGCACGGCCATTTGAAATAACAGCCAATTCAGATTTAAACACGATTAAAAAAGACAGAGGAGTTGCCCAGGTAGTTGTGCAGGTTGTTGACGAAAAAGGCGTTCCGGTTATGATTTCGGAAGATGAAGTGACTTGCACCATTGAAGGGCCGGCTAAATTGTTAGGCCTCGAAGCCAGCAACAATTCCGACATGGGTAGTTATTCCGACAATGTGCAGCGTGTTTATCACGGACGGCTGATTGCTTATATTCAATCTACTGGCACATCGGGCAAGATCAATCTGAAGTTCGCAGCCCCATGGTTAAAAGACGGAAAGCTAACGATTGAAGTGGTTGAATAATCTAAACTAATAAAGTCTGAAACAACGAAAACAAAATGAAACAATCCTTTTTAATAGCGTTTTTTGCTCTGATATCCTTG
>CAMTWS010000201.1:0-13658 GCA_947085485.1 uncultured Prolixibacteraceae bacterium | reverse complement strand
GCCTTTTGCAAAAGGGGTAAGCGCAAAATCAAACAATTTTGATGCTGAAGGAAACGAAACAAAATCAGATTTTTACCGGATAATGAAAATTGTTCAGGCTTCGGGTTTTAAAGGATATGTTGGAATTGAATATGAAGGAACGGCGCTTTCGGAAAAAGACGGAATTATTGCCACAAAAAAACTTCTGGAAAAAGTTTTTGCATCGATGTAATGAAATGAAATTACATTTAGGTTAAAAAAGGTTAAAATATTTTTAACGAAACCATTTAACCCCGACATGCGTAATTTTTACACTATACTTTGTAAAGTGGCTCAATACGTGCTTAATGGATTGATTGATTTTCAGTAAGTACAAAGTTAAACGAGTAATTAATTGTTTGGTTTTTAAGGGGGGAAGCGGTGAATTTTCACTGCTTTTTTTTATGCTCAACACTCTTTTTTTCAACCATTTCAATCCAAATTTCCCCATTCCTGTTTTGGTTCAGCACCCATTACCAAAATCAAATCTCCTCCCTTTAACAGCTCATTGGCCGGAAACCAAAAAGTGTATAGCTGTTCTCCGTTGAGTGTTGCACTTTGCACGTATTTATTTTTACGCGAAGCATTTTTTGCCTCTATTGTAAATGTTTTTCCTCTGCCAAAACGTTCTCCCAAATCGATGATAACTTTTTTAAAAATGGGACTGCCAATTTCATAAATCGGCTCCACCCGGCAACCACCATCAGTTTGAAACAATCCCAATGAACTCATGATAAACCATGCGCTCATTTGCCCTTGATCTTCGTCACCCAAATAGGCATTTGCAACTCCGTAGCCATAATATCTGTCGATGATTGCGCGGCTCCACTTTTGGGTCAGCCAGGGTTTGCCAACCCAGTTAAACAAATAGGCAAAGTGCATACTCTGCTGGTTTCCCTGTATAACCGGGTAATTCCAGTATTGGTCATTCTTACCGTTGAAGCGGGTTTTGTCGCTCTCTTCGAAACCCCATTCCAAACGTTCAATAAACCTGTCTTTTCCAATTGCTTCCGCCAACGCCGGGACAGCCTGCGGCACAAAAAAAGTGAGTTGCCAGGCATTTCCTTCAACGTAATGGTGGTTTGCACCCGATTTGTATGGATCAAAATCGGGAAGCCACTTTCCTTTTGAATCTTTCATCCTGGCATAACCGGTTTCCTTATCGATGACATTTCGCCAGTAATTCCCACGTTCTGCAAAAGTTTTATAATCCGATTCTTTTCCCAATGATTTTGCAAATTGAGAAACTGTCCAGTCGTCAAAAGCATATTCCAGAGAATTGGAGAAACGCCCTAAATCGTAGGGAACGTACTTATATTTCAGATAGGGAACCAAATCCTCATTTCCGGCAAATCCGCCGCCAACTTCTCGGGCCGGGGTAGTCTGCATTTTTTTAACCGCTTCAAAAGCTTTTTCCACATCGTAATCACGAATTCCCATTTGGTAAGCGCCTACTATCAGCGGGATTTCGTGCTCGGCAACCATTACCGGAATATATTCCATGCCTGCCGGACCCTTTGCCAGCCAACCGTTGGCATCGTACATCGCCAGTTGCGATTTTACCCAGCGGTTGCTCCATTCGGGTGTAACAAGGTTCCAGAACTGATTGAGGTTCCAAAACGTATTCCAGAAAGCATCGCAACCCAAAGCCGGGGAATTTGGATCTTCTAATTGCCTTATATTCTCATCCGCATCCACCCATTTTCCATCAACGTCACTAAAAGTGTTTCGACTGCAAAGTGCACGATACATATTGGTGTAAAACCGCACTTTCTCACGTTTGTCGTTGCTTGATATTTTTACGCGATCAAAAATATCATTCCAGGTATCGAGGTTATTTTTTCTGACGGCCTCAAAATCCCAACCAAATGCCCGGCTAATTTCAGTTTCGAGATTTAAAGCAGCATTTTCAATACTAACATAAGAAATTGCGGTCCGAACCTGAACAATATTGTTTTCGTTTGTATCAAACTCAATAAAAGCCCCTGCATCCTTCAAATTTTCACCTTCAAAAATTTTGGTATTATGCTGAATCCCATTTTCTGTCCAAACACCATAATTTGCAATTGGCTGGTCGAATTCGGCTACAAAATGCACAATATATTCCTGCGAAATTCCCTCACTCCATGTATTTGGCGAAAGTTGTTTGCTATATCCCTCAATCCGGGTTTCGCTCACTTTTTTAATCTGCACCTTTTCGAGTTGGTAACCATATTCGGCCGGACTTTGCAAATCGATTAAAATCCTTGAACCCTCTTTATCTTTCGGAAAAGTGTAACGTTGAAATCCGCAACGGGTGGTTGCCGTCAATTCGGCAACGATTCCATAATCGCTCAATTCTGCTTTATAATAACCAATTGGAGCCTCCTCTGTTTCATTGTTTATTCGCGAACGGTACCCACTATCGGGGTCTTTTTCATCTCCAACCTGGGTTTGTAATCTGCCATTGGTTGGCATCATCGAAAGTCCTGCCATTGTCCATTCGTGAATATGGCTGAACCCGCCAACCGATTCAAAAATAGGGTCGTAACCAGCCTGCCAACCGCCGTTCTGGTTATCGGGACTGAGCTTTACCATACTAAACGGCATCCACGGGCCGGGCGCAATCATCCAGCGCGAATGTGCCGAACCCATTTTTGTGTCGGCATATTCGGCTGGTGTAATTGGTTTTTGCGGACTTCGTTCCACTTTCCCTGTTTCAATTATTGCTCCGTCGACCCAAATTTCGTATTTGCTTTTTATTGAATTGGTTACGGTAGGCATCGGCGCTTCAAAAACATACCTACCCATTTCCGGAGTTTCTGACAAAATTTCTTTTCCATCCAAAATAACCTTCAGTTCAGGAGTTCCTGAAAGATGTTCCACATCAACCAACAGCGGTTGTGCAATTCCGTTTTCAGTTTCGATTTCATAATTTGCTGCCGAAATATTTCGCAGAAAAACAGGGTGATTATCAATTAATCGGGCATTTTCAGGCCCTTCAATCCGTATTTGATCAAACAGCAACCACGAACCCTGAAGGGTTGTAAAAACGATTTCGTTGCCTCCTTTTTTTATTAATCCTGAAGGAATGGGTATTTCAATTATAAACTGTGATGAATCAACAGGTACGCCATCGGGTAAATTTTTACCCGATCCTGCTGGTAATTTGTATTTCCACGATTTTCCGTTGACCGTGATTTTAAACACAGGCAGATCTTCAGTATTGCATTCCTGAATATCCACAAACAATTTCCAATATCCTTTGGCAGGCAATTTCTCCACTCCAAACAAAACAGTCAGAGTATGCGAACGCCAACCCGAAGTACCGCCTGTTCCTCCCCATTGATCGCTCGGACCAGGCAAAATATACGGCCAGTCGGTGTTCGGATTTGAATTTCCGATAAGAAAATAGCGATCTTCCCAACCAAAATCGTTTTCAATAAAATTGGCAAAATCGTTGGGAGCCAATGCAAAATCAGCAGAACTGTTATCAGCTTCGCCAATTTGCCAGATAGTTTTGTTCTGGGTTGAACAGGATTGCAAGAATAACACAGCGATAATTATTAAAATTTGAAATTTGTTTTTCATGATAAGTATTTTACCTGTTTTTGTTTGCCCACTCGTTAAACATTTCGATTGATTTTGCCAGCACCCCGGCAGAACCTTTAAATTCAGCAGAACCGGCCGGGGTTCCATCAATTTTGTACCATTCGTAAAAATCACCGTTTTTTACAACTCTGTCGAACATAGGCTGGGCGAGTTCATGCGCATCTTCAACAAATCCGTTTGCAATCAATTGCTGAATCATGCGTCCGCCAAACCACGTCCAGTCGCCACCGTTTTGATATTCGTATGGTGCTGAATCATTTTTTCCCAATACATTCGAAGGATAAGGAGGATAAAGTGTTAATCCGATAGAAGGAGCTCCCGAAAGTTTTACATTTTCCTTCATTTGCGCCATTTCGTCTACTTTTATCATAGTTGAGTCGGCGAGGATTTTGGCTGTGAGTTGTTTTTTCCCTGTATCCACCGAAGTGCAGGATAATAGTCCTAATACGAAAAGTAAAAGGATAATAGTTCTATTCATTTTTTTCGCTTTTAAATTATTTTCAGTTTGGGAGTTGGAGTTTCCAAACTCCAACAAAACCGGGCTTAGGAAAGTCCGGCTCCCATTCGCAATCATTTCACAAACGCCTTCACAACCATTATTTCACCATTCGCCTCATTAATAATTCTATAAGAGCCTGCAGCAGCAGGAACAACAAAGGTTTCTGCATAATTAAACCGCTGTTTTACCCCGTTTTTGGTTTCAATAATTATGCTGCTGCCCTCTACTAAACAAAGAACATGGCATTTATTTTCAGTTTTTACTTCAACTTCAGTTTTTAAATGAATGCGGTGCACATCGTACAAATGTTTTTCGTGGGTTGGAAGATGGTACATTTGCCAGTCGTTGCCGGTTTCTATCAATTTAGGTTTCGCTATCAACTTCTCTTTTACATATACACCTTTTCTGTCGAAACAAAGGTTTTCCATTCCCCGCTCAATATTGATTGGGCGGGGGTTGCCATCCAAATCAAGTCGCAGCCAATCGTACATTTTAAAGGTAAAAATGTAGGGCGTTGAACTGATTTCGAGCACCAGGTTATTTATCCCCGAACCGTGGATTGTACCAGGTGGAATCAAAAACAAATCGTGTTTTTTAGCTGTGTGCTTTTGCACAAACCGAGTAATATCAATTTCCTTTTTCTCTATAATACTATCGGTTAAGGCCTTTTCAAATTCTGCTGGTTTAATATCGTCCTGAAAACCAAGGTAAACATCGGCATCCTCTTTTGTGTCGAGAATGTAATAGGTCTCTTCCTGAGTAAATTCTTCGTTGAAATGCTTTTTTGTGTAATCCGCATTTGGGTGGCACTGAATGGATAAATTACCGCCGTCAAACGTATCGAGAAAATCGAAGCGGATAGGAAATTCCACCCCAAATCGTTGATGAGCATCACCCAAAACTGCTTCACCTTCCTGAAACATAACACAATCAAACGAAACCTCCAACAGATTATCAGAGCTTTCGAATACCAGGCCATTTTCGGGAACAATCAATTCAAACGACCAGGCGTAATTCGGGACATTTTTATTCAACCCATCAATGTGTGCAAGGCTCCATTTTCCGCCCCAGGCACCGGGTTCAAACCAGGGGCGCACACGGAAAACATTCCGGCTGATTTCTTTTAAACCCGATCGCAATTCATCGCCTTTCATCCAGGTAATTTCATGGGGGCGCTGTTCGTCAACCACAATATCAATTTTGGATAAAACGTACTGTTTGTGTTTGTTCAAAACCACCCAATCGACAAAATAAAAGCGTTTGTACATGGGTTTTATTTCATCGGTTAAGGTTGTACCCAGGTTGGTAATTGACTTTGCCCTGGCCCGAAACTGGATTTCGTTTTTGGGCAGGTCGATATAAATTAAAGTTCCCCCAAAATTTGTTAACCCGGCGCCAGCTCCGTAAACAATATTAAGGTCGGCATTTTCATCAAGCTGAAAATTTCTGATTCTTTCGAGCTGAAAAAAGTCCATTAAACTCAAGGTTGTTCTGGTTCCAAAAACAGGGTCGTCGCCGCCCAGAAACGGGGCAATCATTTTATCAATTTCCTGTTCTGATTTTATCGCTTTCGAAAAGTCAATCCAATTTATTTCCAAACCCTTTTTATCAAAATATCTCTGAAGTTGGCTTCTGAAATTTTCGAAAAACACTCCAATATAACCATCAATTATGATAGTTTTATAGCTTTGAATTTCCGTTGCAAGGCTTTCAAAACCTTTTAATATTTTATTTTCTTCAACTGAATGTGTTGGGTATAAACCGTATTTACCAATGCTTTCGGCTTGTTTTTCGGACGGCATGATAAACTGGCTTGATTTTCGGTAGTTTTTCATAATCACTTGTTGAATCAAATATTTATTAAGGGCTAAAGCCCGGGTTACATCTTTATCCATAAACCCTGGCATAAATGCCAGGGTTAGTCATAGAAGGTTCTAATTGTTTCACTTTAATTTTTCAAACATCAAAATCGCCTTGTACAAAACCCCTGCCTCTCCCCTAAACGTTCCCGAACCTTTTGGTTTATTGTCAACGGTGTACCACTCGAAAAATCCGTCATTATCTTTTACCCTTTTTACCATGGGTTGCATTTGTTCGTATGCTTCTTCAATAAATCCATTTTTAATCAACTGCTGAATCATCCGCCCGCCAAACCAGGTCCAGTCGCCCCCATTTTGGTAACCATATGGATACATCCCTTTATTTTTGAAAAACCCATCAGGATAAGGTGGATACATTGTCAACCCGATGGAGCCCGCGCCGGATGCCTTTACATTGGCTACCATTTTTTCAAGCGATATTTTTATCTCCTCTTTTGAAAGTAAACCTGCTTCAATTGCAACGGCAGTCCCGCCGTGATAATAAATTTCATTTTCGTTGAAATCGGCAGGAAATGGAGAGCCATCCAAATAAATGTGCGGAATGAATTTTCGATTTGTTTCGTCCCACAAATGTTTCCGGGTATTTTCAAAAATTTGATTTCTAATGGGTTGCCATTTGTCTTTTTTAATGGGAAAAAGTTCAATTAAATTATCCAACGCAATGATAAACATTGCATTATCGTAAATATCGATTGCATAATGCGTATCATCGGTTAAATAAACGCCCCAGTCGTGTTCAGGCTGAACATCGCCCCAGTCGGCAGTTGTGGCTCCCCAAAGGAGGCCGTATTTTTCGTTATATCTTTCTGCCATTAAAAATTCCATGGCCCTCTCCAAACGCTCTCCAACGGTCTTGTTTCCGACCGAATCATTCAAAATTGTTTTATCGCCGGTAACCTGAACGTATTTATAAATGGTTTGTACCAGCGATGATTCCTGATCAGTTTCCACCGTATTTTTGTGCCCCGCATAACGCGGTTCCAAATCAGAAAAAATGTAGTCGTAACCATGCCCGGTAATTTTTTCTTTTGGAATAAATCCATCGATAATGTTCCCGTCGTCGCCCTGCATTTTAAAGAATACCAACAGGTTTTCCTTTAACACTTCAGGTTCAAATACCTTTGCTGACAGTTCGATAAAAGTGTTGTAATCGCGGATCCAGACTTCGCCGTAACCATCGCCGGCATTAAACCCGGTTTTTACAATTTCGAGCGCTTTTGCTTTTGTGAAAGCGAAGTACTCGTTGGATTGAATCTGAGTTTTTAAATCCGGCGCCTGAGGTTGTTTGGTTTTGCAGCTTGTTATCATACAGAAGAAGATTAAAAATGTCGCTAGTTTCATGTTTTATTAATTTAAAGTAGTTACTGTTTCTTCCGGCGCATGAGATTTTTGATTTTCAATCTATGTTCATGGATGCGCCGAGTTTGTTTGTCGAGTGTCCCCGGGTTAAAACCCGGGGTTATTCAAATTTAACTCCTTTGGAGTTCTACGTCATTATTCAGTACTCATCAAAGGCGGCAGCGTTTTTACACCCCAGTTTTTATTCGGAATTGAATCCATATTAAAAATCAACTCTCCCCCACTCATTAAGTCAGCCCGATTTATCCAGCAATTTTCCAATGAATTTCCGTTCAGATGAATTCCTTGAACATACATGTTCTCTTTCGAATTATTTTCAGTTTTGATTACAAGTTTTTTGGCTGGATTATTCTCAAGTTGAATAGTAACTTTTTCAAACTGTGGGCTACCAAACTGAAAAGTAGGATTTGCAGCCGCATGTCCCTGAACATCGAATAATCCGAGCGCCGCCATTACATACCAGGCACCGAGTTGCCCTTGATCCTCATCCTGCCCAAAACCATAACCGTGGAGTGGTTCGGTTCCGTAAAATTCGTTGCAAATTGCACGGGTCCATTTTTGTGTGAGCCACGGTTTGCCTGAATAATTAAACAACCACGATTGGTGCAAGCAGGGCTGATTTCCCTGATTGTACAAAGCTCCTACCCCTGAAAAACTGTCGATTTCCTTGCCTCCGCCAAAACCTGATTTCTGGCTTTCAGTGAAAGTTTTTTCAAGTCTTTCATTAAAAAGATCAAGTCCAAGTTTTTCAATCAATCCAGCTGGATCATGCGGAATAAACCATGTAAATTGATAAGCATTACCTTCCTGAAATCCGTCCCAGGGTTTCATTGGATCAAAATCTTTGATAAACTTGCCGTTAGGTAATTTTGGGCGGATAAATTTTGTTTCCGGGTCGAACAGATTTTTCCAGTAACTGGCCTGAGTCATCAGTTTTTGATAATCATCTGTCTTGTCCAAACTTTTGGCCATTTGTGCAACTGCATACGAACTAAATGCATATTCAAGCGTGTGCGACGCCCCAAAGTTAAACACCCATCCATTTGAAATAATTGTATCTTCATAGGGAACATACTTCAATTTCACAAATCGGTGAAGGTCGTATTTCCCATTTCCCAAATTACGGCCGTTGTAATCCAACTCGTTTTTTAAGGCAGCTTCATACCCCGTTTGCCAGTCAAAATCACGGATGCCGCAATTGTATGCCGATGCTATCAATAAACCCTGAAAATTGGTTTGAACGCCATTTGTAAAAGCACCAGCCGCTTCACCATCGTGCAGCCAACCGGTTTCTTTGTAAAAATCGATATTCGATTGCAGATACTGGCTGAAATAATCGGGGTAAACCATTGCCCACAATTGACTCAGGTTCCAGAATCCGCCCCAGATTCCATCGGTATTGAAATGTGCGTATTTTGGTTTTCCGTTTTCATCGAGTGGAATCTGGCCAATTCCCTCGCCATTTAATTTGTATTGCCCATTTACATCGCTGGCCAATCCGCGACCAAGTAATGCGTGGTACAACCCGGTATAGAATTTTTTCAAATCATCGGGCCGATTTCCTTCTGCCTGGATCCGGTCCAACATTTCATTCCACTTTTTTGTTGCGGTTTTGTGCACCTCATCAAATGAAATATTTGTCGCTTCTGTCTCCATATTCAACCTTGCATTTTCGAGGCTGGTGTATGAGAGGCCAACTTGCATTTCAACCACTTCATTGGCTGAGGTATTAAATGTCAGATAAATTCCGTTTCGAATGCCTTTTGTTGACGATTCGTTTTCCTGAATGATTGAATCCTGAAAAGTTCCAACACTTTCGGGAGTTTTGCTCAGACGGGCAATGAAATACATTTTCACACGATTTCCGGGATCGCAGAATTTTACATATTCAGGGTTGGTTTCTACGTAGCCTTCCACTTCATTTTTGTTTACCAGGTGCGCAAAGGCTTCTGTAACATCGCTGCTTTCTCCCTGTTTATGCCCGATGTCAAAAAACAGTCGTGAATTTTCTGATTCGGGGAAAGTGTAGCGGTGAAACCCAACCCGCTCTGTTGCAGTTAACTCAGCTTTGATGTTGTAATCCTTTAAAAGAACTGAATAGTACCCAGGCTCGGAATGTTCATCTTTTTTATCGAATCGTGAACGGTAACTTGCATCCGGATTTTCCAATGTCCCGGGAATGGTTTTTAGTTCGCCAACTGTCGGCATTACAACTACCCCTCCAATCTGGAATTCATGGAAATGGCCAAAACCTTCGATTGAAGTGTGGCGATCGTCGTAACCACCTGGCAGCCAGCTTCCCAAACTTTCGTAGGCGTTTGTGTGCGGCGCCAGTTTAGCCATTCCAAACGGAAGTGCGGCCGGGGTATAAAAAAACCAGCGCCCATGCACCGAACCTATTTGCGGATCGACGTATTGAACTGCGTTAAATTCAGGTTTTTTTTCTTCAGATTTATTACATGAGAATAAAACCAACATGCAAAGAATTAGAAACGTATTTTTCATGACATTCAAATTAAAGTAGATTTATTGAGAATACACCCTTCGACTCTCAGGGTGACCGTCACCCTGAGCGTAGTCCCCGCCTGACCCGATGGGCAGAAAAGGGTTTTTACACAAGGCAATTATCGAAGATTTAGATATACAAAAAGACATTGATTTTTATTTTATAATTTTTGTTTCAATTAATTTCTTATAAAACACGTCATCGCACAATTGGGCGCTTCCAATTAATGCAGCATTTTCATCCAGTTCTGAGACAACTACTTCAATATCTACATTTTTATTTTTGAGTTCGCTATTCAAGGCAAGTTTGAAAAGCGGGTAACTTTTTGCAATATTTCCACCTAAAACTAAACATTCGGCATTAAACTTTTGAATCCATGGAGTTAAAAAAACGCCGAGATTTGTGCCGAACAATGCAAACAATTCTTTTGCAGTTTCACTCTTTGCGACCAGTTCTGCCAATTCTTTTACCCCTGAAATATCTTCACGGGTTTGATTTTTATATTCATTTATAAACCAGCGGGTAGAAAAATACTCGTCGGCAATTGATTTTTGAAACGGGACGTGGTACAAAAATCCATCATCGGGAATCCCATCTTCTCCGGCAACGGGCAAACCGTTTTTTATAAAAGTGGTTCCAAACCCGGTTCCCAGCGTTAACGCGACAATTCTTTCAAATTTCGAAACGGGTTCTACATTTGCCATTCCAACTGCAAAACTGGCAGCATCGTTTAAAAACCGAACTGGAAAATCAGCAGGTAAATTGAGGCGTTGAAGCAGTTCAGCTTTAACATCGACTCCATGTAAATCGTGAAATTTATCGACATTTTTATCGAACCAGGCAATCCCGTTTTGGTAGTCAAATGGACCGGGTATGGCAAAACCTATTCCTGCCAAATCTTTTATATTTCGATTTGATAAAGTTTTCTGAATGGCTTTCACCCAGCTTTCCAGAATCGACTCTTTCGAACCATTTCCATCAACCGCAACCCTAACTTTTGAGCCTTCCAATAAGCTGTTTGCGCTGATGTTGAAAAGCTGGCAGGCAATGTGGCTGCCGCCAATATCGATTCCCATTGAAAGTTTTTCCATTATCGCCTGATTTCTATTGAATAAGTAAATTTTTCGGCAATGTAAAAGCCAATATTGTATTCAATTGGTTTGTCGCCTTCGCCACTAACAAATCGTTCGCGTATCATTATTGGCTCTCCTGATTTTATTTTTAAGCGGTCGGCTGTAATTTTTGTGGCAAGCCGTGCTTTAATTCTTTCCCGTGAAACTGTTGCATGGGTATTAAACTGATTTTCTAACAATTCGTAAAGTGGCAGTTGAAAATCGGCTTCTGGAGAAATTCCAATCCGCGGATGAAAAAAGCTTTCAAAATAGACAAAAGGGCCGTTTTCATCGCCTCGCAACCTTGAAAGTTTTACCACTTTTGTTCGTTCGGAAATGTTAAAAAACGTGGCAATTTTTGCGTCGCATTCAATCCATTCCGCCTTTATCAACAAATTTGTAAATGCTATTCCGCTTTGATTCATCTCTTGCGTAAATGAATGCCAATTGTCTAATTGTGTTGTAAACGATTTTTCGGCAACCTTGGTCCCATAGCCTTTTTTGCGGATGATCAATCCTTCGTATTCCAGTTTATTAGTTGCCTGGCGAATTGTATTCCTGCTCACTCCAAGTTGCTTGGCCAGTTCAACCTCAACAGGGAGGAATTCGCCCCTTTTATAATTTGGCTGTTCAATTAACTCCCGCAACAACTCTTCAACCTGAAAATGAAGGGGAAGTTTGCTGGAGTGATCAATGCGAATATTCATATTTGTTCAAATGTTCAGACATTTGCAAATGTAGGATTTTATTAACACAGAAGGGTAAAATATTATTGGAAAATGAGTTTAAATTTTTGAAGTGTGAAAGCTACTGATTCACTGATTTTTTGTTTAATCCCGCGATTTGGAAATCGCCGAACCCGTCAAGGAAGGATGTTGGACTTAGGAAAGTCCAACTCCCGGGTTTTCGGTTGGGACTTTGAGTCTCCTAACTCAAAGATTTTTATACTTTATTGGACTCGGGAAAGTCAAAATTTACCGCCGTTGTTTTACCTCTTTGGCGTCAATCATTTTATAAAGTTTGTCGGCGCGACGAATGATTGTATCGGTTTTTATAGAAATGCGTTCCCCTTTTTTTGCTTCCTCCACTGGTTCCAAATCAACACGAACTTCGGTTACAAATGTTTGCACCACCCCTGTTGTTGGACCGGTTACAATTATTTCGTCGCCAACTTTCAGGTTGTTGGTTTCAAGTTTAAATTCGGCCACCCCGATATTGGCAAAATAGTTGGTGCACTTGCCAACATACAATTTTCGTTTTGTGGCCAGCGATCCGTAATTCTTGCTCCATTCGCCCAAACGTTGCCCCAGGTAATATCCATCCCAGAAACCACGGTTAAAAACCGAGGCCAGCCGGTTATTCCAGTCTTCAACTTTTTCTTTGGTGAAATTATTTTCGAAATACGCCTCAACAGCTTCGCGGTAACATTCTACAGTTGTCTTTACATATTCTGCTGAACGGGCGCGCCCTTCAATTTTTAATACTAAAACCCCGGCATCGAGTATTTTATCCAGAAAATGAATTGTTTTCAGATCTTTGGGTGACATGATGTATTCGTTGTCGATTTCGAGCTCGGCGCCGGTTTCCTTATCGGTAACGGTGTAGGCGCGGCGGCAGCTTTGCAGGCAGGAACCGCGGTTGGCCGAAGAATTCATTTCGTGCAAACTGAGGTAGCATTTTCCGCTGGTTGCCATGCATAGCGCGCCATGTACAAACATTTCAAGTCGAACCAACCCGCCCGACGGACCTTTTACCTGGTCGCGCTTAATCTGGTCGCTGATTTCCCAAACCCTGCCCAGGTTCATTTCGCGGGCAAGTACCACCACATCGGCAAACATGGAATAGAACTTAACCGCTTCGATATTGGTGATGTTTACCTGTGTTGAAATGTGAACTTCCAATCCAATGGAACGGGCATGTTGAATAACCGAAACATCGGCGGCAATAACGGCAGAAACACCGGCATCTTTTGCAGCCTGTAATACCTGGTGCATCAGCGGAATTTCGCCATCGAAAATTTCGACATTTAAGGTGAGATAGGTTTTAACTTTATTTTTCGAGGCAATTTCAACAATCTTTCGTAAATCGTTGAGGCTAAAATTATTGGCCGAACGGGAGCGCATATTCAGGTGCTCAACACCAAAATAAACAGAACCTGCACCTCCCTGAATAGCACCCATCAGCGATTCGTACGAACCAACGGGCGCCATTATTTCAACAACTCTTCGCTCCATTAAAAATCAAATTTAGGCGGCAAAGTTAGTTTATTTTGAAAACCTTTCCACTTCCTGATTTTGATATTCCTTATTCTGTTATTTCCTAAATTATTCAAAAAAATAAGAAATAAGCCTGCCTTGTCGGCAGGCAGGGATTTCATCCGCTGGTTAAAAGGGCATTTAGCGCCGTTCGGAAGAACATGATCCACCATTTTGACTTACAATTAGGAATCTTTCTAAATTATGGGGGGGGTAAAATTCAATTGCATTTTTAAGTCCAAAGTTCTATCTTTGGTCTTGTTAGGCCCAGGATAAAAACCCCTGTCGATAATGCATTTTTTTTACATTGAATTTGGAAGGAGATTTTTTTGGGGATATTACACATGGATGGCTATGTTTAAACTCAATATATAATCAAGGGCAAAAAGCAACCCGGCCCTTTAAAAGAACCGGGTTGCACAAAGTGTTTTATTAATC
>CAMTWS010000200.1:0-10420 GCA_947085485.1 uncultured Prolixibacteraceae bacterium | reverse complement strand
GGTTGCCGGTATTGGCAGAAAAATTGACGCCATCGTGACTGATGGCATAATCATAGGGAGGAACGCCAAAATAAGCAGTGGCGGTTATCTCATAAGAATCCCCGCAAGAGCCGCCAAACGGATACGCAGAAACGCTGGGAAGCATTTTGCCCGGAAACAATACTACTCAGTTCAATGCTTGCCCCACTGCAATTTGTTGCAACCAAACGGCCAGAAACCACAAAGGATAATAGGCTGGTTGCTGAGTCAACTTGTCCACAATAATCTGTAACAGTAATTACATATTCCTGGTTCGCTTCTATATTATTGGTAAAAAAAATACCGGTGGTTGAAATTTTCTGGTCAAATACAAAACCATTTTTCTTTTTGATTGTGTAGATGAATGGTGGTCGCATCCCGCTTAGGCCAAATGGCCCGGGTATTACCTCCACATAGTTTGCCCCTCCTGTGACTGCGGTTCCCCAATAAAAAGTAATGGTGGGATTGGGTTTAATTACTGCATTATTAAATTTTGCAGGGTCAACTGTTACACCATTTGAAATGCGTTCCTCACTGGTAGTATTGTTGCGCAGTATTGCACGGTATTGTGTAGCTACAATAATATCGCCGGGAATTACCAGGTGGTAGTTTTCAATGGTTTGATGGATTGTAACCCAATTGCCACCGAGCAACCTTTGAAAATCATAGGTTACACTTGACCACCTTAAGTCTCCCTGGTAGGCAACCACCGTCGCGCCCCCGCACCCGTGATAAACATAACACAGCGGAGTTTGTGCTTTTAAAGTAATGGCGAAAACAACCAGCAGAATTGTAAATGTGCTTTTCATAATTGAAGCTTTTAAATTACATATACAAAATTCCAATTAAATAAAAAGGAAATCAATCCCCTGAACACCTGTTTTTAGAATCCCCTGAACAGGGGATTTGGAGTTTATTTTTTTTGCCAATTTTGTATTGTATTATGAAAAAGATATACTTCTTGTTTTCCATCGTACTGTATTTTATTACATTACAGGTTACGGCACAACAACATCTTGCTGATAGTATTGAAACATTGCTGAAAAAAGAAATGCCGGATAGTGCAAGGGCTATTGCCATGGTATATAAGGGAAGGTATTACGAAACGATAGATTCTGTTAAATCCAGGCAATTCTATCAGGAGGCAATTGACTATGCAACAAACAAAAAATTAGATTACCCTCTTGGATTTGCGTTACATAACAATATGTTTTTAGACATTTCCAAAGGTAAACATGAAGAACATGCAGGAGATATGGAGAAAGCAATATTTTTTCTATCGCGTGCAAAAAATCCAAAAGCTAAAGTTCTATTAGGAAGGGTAATGAATGATAAGGCATCGATGTTTTATAAACTGGGGGTGTATGATTCGGCAGCAACCTGGTATTTGAAGGGGATTGAAGTATTGGAAAAAGAAAAAAGGTACGATAAGGTTGTTGACCTATATTCAAACCTGTCTGGTGTATATAAAATATTGAAATTAGATGATAACCGAAAGCAATACATACTTAAGAGTTTGGAAGCTGCAAAAATAACCGGGCGTGACTATGACCTTTTCGGAGCATATTCAATGGTATCTCTGTTTTATTCTGATGACGGCGATTTTGAAAAAGCTTTACTTTATTCTGACTCAGCCCGAATCAACTTTACCAACGTAAATAGCCGAACAAGAGAACACCTCTTCTATTTAGTAAGGGCAGAGGCATTCGATGGGCTTGCCCAATATGACAGTTCAGTTTTCTATTTTAACAAAGCCTTTAATATTACAAAAGCAAATAATGACGCATGGGGAATGACAGAACCGCTATTCAGAATGGGTAATGCTTATATGAAATTGGGTAAAAGAAAAGAGGCAGAAGATTTTTTACTGAAAGGGGTTAAGCTGGCAGACGAAAATGGTTTTACTGTTTTCAAAAAATCAGGCTATGATTATTTGAGTAAATATTATGAAGAAACCGGCAATTATCAAAAAGCCCTTGAAAGCTATAAAAAGTTTTATGAAGCAAATGATTCCCTGCAAAGTGCCGACAGAAAAAAAGCAGTGCTTGACCTGGATAAAAAATATGAAACCGGGAAAAAAGAACAGCAACTACGATTACAAAAGACATCTATCAATAAAAAAGAAGTACTTAATTCTGTCCTGGCGGGAAGTATTGCATTCCTCTTATTAATTCTATTTTTTTCTTTTCGCACATACACACAAAAAAGGAAATTGCAGGAACAAAAAATTATTGAACTCGAAAATGAAAAATTATTATTAGCCACACAATCGCTTTTAAAAGGTCAGGAAGAGGAAAGAAGCCGCATGGCAAAAGACCTGCACGATGGCCTGGGTGGATTACTGAGCGGCGTTAAACTTCAACTGGGAGCCATGAAAGGAAATTTAATTTTATCGGAAGAACATGGCAAAACATTTAACAGGGCGCTGGGTAAATTAGATGAATCAATCAGCGAAATGCGCCGGGTGGCACATAACATGATGCCTGAAGCATTAATGAAATTGGGCTTGCAGCAGGCGTTGCAGGATTATTGCGACGGACTTTCAGAGTCGCAGGATTTTAAAATCAATACCGAGTTTTATGGCCTCGAAAAAAGAATGGAATCGTCCTTCGAAATTGTGGTTTATCGTATAGTACAGGAGTTATTGAATAATTCGGTAAAACATTCAGGCGCTACAACAATTCTTGCACAGGTAATGCGGCAGGATAAAAATCTTACAATTACGGTAGAGGATAATGGTAAAGGGTTTGATAAAGAACCAGTATTGCAGGGTGCAGGCTTAATAAATATCAGGTCGCGGGTTGATTACCTGAAAGGGCAACTGGATATAAAATCTGAACCCGGTAAAGGTACATCTGTTTATATCGATTGTAAAATTGAAGATAATGGATAAAGTTAAAGTACTTGTTGTTGATGACCACCCGATGGTGCTCGAAGGCATGAAGTCGATGCTGCAACAGATAGCTTTTGTAGATATGACTGGTGTGGCTTCCAATGCTTACGAAGCATTGGAAAAAATTAAAACTACATTTCCTGATATTGTTATTACCGACATTAATATGCCTGAAATAAGCGGAATAGAACTAACCCTGAAAATCAGAAAAGATTACCCATCTGTAAAAGTAATAGCGATGAGTACCTTTAAGGAACGCAGTTATATTTCGCAAATGGTACAAAATGGAGCCTCCGGATACCTGGTTAAAAGCGCTTCAAAGGAAGAAATTGAAGAAGCCATTCTTTCAGTTTACGAAGGGAAACTATATATGAGTGTTGATATTAATTTATCAGCGAATGAAAAGGAAAAACTGATTTCCGTGCCAACGCTAAGCAGCAGGGAAAAAGAAGTGCTCATGCTGATTGCCGACGGATTTACCAACCCACAAATAGCTGCCAGACTTTTTATAAGTATGCATACAGTAGATAGTCACCGAAAAAATCTGCTGACAAAGTTTGAAGTAAACAATACAGCAAACCTTATTAAACTGGCGTCAAAGTATAATTTGGTGTAAATATCTTATAATCAATCGAATCCCAAATGCAAAATTGCATCGCCTTTATATACAATTGGGGCGTGATTTAGTCCGATTATGTGGCCGCTTTGCGGGATTTTAACCTGGTATTCGAACCTTCCGTACGGATCGGAGATAACACCAATTATATCACCTTTTTCTACTTTTGAGCCATCTTTTACAAAAAAACGGAACAAACCTCCATGTTGTGCCCGCAACCAGGTTGACCTTTGAATTTCGATTACACCGTTGTTTTTAATATTCTCCAGTTCCTTCGAGAAATCGCGTATTCCCAAATGGTGCATAACACGCAATGTTCCGCGAACACCCCGCTGGGTAATGCTCCCTTTAAAATCAAGAGATTTGCCACCTTCAAAAAGAAGTACTTTTTTGTCAACTGCTGTTGCCGCCTGTCTGAATGATTTTTCACGTTCGCTGGCATAAACAATAAATCGCGGATTGAATATTTTTGCCAATTCGAGCAATTCGCCGCTTTTTTTGGAAATCCTGATCTGTGCTGCATTAAACCTTTGCGCCCCACCGGTATGAAAATCGATACAGTAATCGATGTGAGGGACTATTTCCTTCATCATGCGGTAAGCAAAAATACTGGCCAAAGAGCCATTTTTTGAACCCGGAAACGAGCGGTTCAGGTCTTTTCCATCCGGAAATTCGCGGGTTTGTTTTAAAAACCCAAAAACATTAAGAGTTGGAATACTGATAACCATTCCCTTTTCGGGCTTTGTGTATTTTCTTGCCAACATTTCGCGAACAATTTCAACCCCGTTCAATTCGTCGCCATGGATTCCGGCAATCAGAAGTAAAACTGGCCCATCTTTGCGGGCACGCTCCACAATAACCGGAATTTCAATTTTAGTATAGGTGTGAAGGCGGGCAATATCGAGGTTTAAAATCCTTTTTTGCCCCGAATTAATTTGCTCGCCGAGAATGGTAATTTTTTCCCGTTTCATCATTCTGTTTCATTCATTTATTTACATGCCGTTCAACATAGCGAATAATGCTTTTTGCAATGTCTTTACCGGTGGCTGTTTCAATTCCTTCCAGTCCGGGAGATGAATTTACCTCTAAAATCAGCGGCCCATAGTTTGATTGGAGCAAATCTACGCCACAAATCCCAAGTCCCATTGCCCGCGCTGCTTTTAGTACAGCATACTCTTCTTCTTCCGATAGTTGGATTACTTCGGCAGTTCCGCCCCGGTGCAGGTTCGATCTGAATTCGCCCTTTTTTGCTGTTCGTTTCATGGCGCCAACCACAATTCCGTCAACAACAAAAGCACGGATATCGGCGCCCTTTGCCTCCTTGATAAATTCCTGGACAATTACCCTGATTTTCAATCCATTAAATGCTTCAATTACCGACTCGGCCGCATTATCGGTTTCGGCCAGAACTACGCCCAAACCCTGTGTTCCCTCCAGCAGTTTAATTACAACCGGGGTCCCTCCTGCGCCTTGGATAATGTCTTTTACATTTTTTGAATAATTGGTAAAAACCGTTTTGGGCAAACCCAGGCCTACCCGCGACAGAATCTGCAAACTGCGCAGTTTATCTCGCGAGCGCATCAATGCCTGCGATTCGACAGCGGTAAAAACTTTCAGCATCTCGAACTGGCGGACAACTGCTGTACCATAAAAAGTAACCGATGCCCCAATTCGGGGGATAACGGCATCAATATCTTTCAGTTTAACACCTTTATAAATAATTACCGGGTTTTTTTTCTCGATAATCAAGTCGCATTTTGAATGATCGACAACCAGCATTTCGTGGTTTAGCTCATTGCCCGCCTGCACAATGCGCTTTGTCGAATATAAACTTGAATTTCTTGACAATACAACTATTTTCATGGTTTAATAATCTTCATGATTTCAATTATTTTTCCGTTCAAAGAAAGGTTTTTTCGCGAAGTATCTATTAAAAATCTTTTGGAGGTAAATTTTCGTCCCAGTAAAACCGGATGTTTCATCTCTATTCTTTCGGTTAGCGTGAGTTCGATGGGAAATTTCTTATTAAAAATGGTTATTTCGGTCATAATTGAAACCCGTTCTTCAACTGACCCATTTGAACTTTTTATGCTCCGCTTTTCAAAATTTTCGAAACAAAACTCTTTTTCATGATATTGGGGATGACGGGGATCGAGAAAATTACATTTGATATGCTCCACCCCGTCCTTGTTTATTTTTTCGATTTTATAACAATGAAGGCTCGAAGTGTAAGCGCCGGAATCGATTTTAACTTCAATCCCGTATAAATTCAGTTTTTCGAAATCGGCAATATCTTTTCTGCCTATAATTATTCTTTTGAACTTCACTCTGTTTTAATTTTACAACATTCAGAAAAAATATTTCCAATCAGCCGCCGCTAATCTCAATTTACTTTCCTGAGGTTTTCAATATCTGATGTTAGCCCGATAAAATCACTAACCGAAAGTTGTTCGGGCCGTTTATCGGCAAATTGTTCAGGCAAATCATCACATATCGCTTTTAATGAATTCCTTAACATTTTGCGCCTCAAATTAAAGGCAGCTTTAACCACTTCAACAAATAATGTTTCGCTGCAAGGTAAGGCAACCACATTATTGCGCTTTAACCTGATTACAGCCGATTTAACTTTTGGAGGCGGTAAAAAAACATGTTCCGAAACGGTAAACAAATATTCGATATCGTAGTACGCCTGCAATATAACGCTAAGTATTCCGTAGGTTTTATTTCCATGTTTCGATGCAATGCGCACGGCTACTTCTTTTTGAAGCATACCCACAACTTCGGGGATACGGTTGCGCATTGCCAAAACCCTGAATAATATTTGTGACGAGATATTATACGGAAAATTGCCGATGATACTAAAATTTCCTTCAAATTTTGAAGTAATATCGGCCTGTAAAAAGTCTTCGGGCCAGATATGGTTTAACTGTGGGAAATTTTGCTGAAGATGGGCAACCGAATCCCGGTCGATTTCAATAACCTGAAGGTTGATCTCTGAACGGTTGAGAAGATATTGGGTCAACACTCCCATCCCGGGCCCGATTTCCAGTACATCACGGGTATCGGAACTCAAACTGTCAACAATTTTACGTGCAATATTCTGATCGCTCAAAAAATGCTGGCCCAGATTTTTTTTTGGTTTTATAAAACTCATTACTATCTACCCCGTCCATTTCTGATTTCTACTTAGTTGTCAATTTATGGGGATTAACAAAAACAAATTTATACTTTTGTCGGCTACAATTCGGTGCGAATTACCTTTGCTTAAGTATTGCGAACATAGCTAAAACAAGGGATAATTAGTTGTTACAAATATACAGCCTTTAAATTTAAAAAGTTTGAAAAACACAGTCATTAAAATTTTAAAATTTCTGATATTCTTTGCTCTCGGAATATTTATTTTCTGGCTCATTTACAAAGATCAGGATATTGAACGGATAAAATCGGTACTGAAAAACGAAGTCAACTATTTTTGGGTTGCCGTTTCATTTTTAATCGGGTTAATCAGCCATATCAGCCGGACATTGCGATGGGGGCTTATGATAAAACCCATTGGGCACAAACCCCGCTTTGCAAACACTTTTATGGCAGTAATGATTGGGTACCTGATGAACATGGTTTTGCCCAGAATGGGCGAAATTTCGAGGTGCGGAGTACTTTCGAGGTACGAAAAAATATCGTTTGCAAAATTGTTTGGGACCGTGGTTGCAGAACGGCTAATTGATGTTATATCGTTACTTATTCTGCTTGTCATTGTTATTCTCTCGCAGTTCGGGCAAATGATACGTTTTTTGCAGCACAACCCCGAAATCCAAAATAAACTTGCCGTTTTTTTTACATCGCCTTACCTGTTTGTTGGAGTAATTGTGTTTGTTGTTCTGGCTTATTTGTTCCGAAATACCTTTAAACAAACTACAATATTTAAAAAGATTGTTGGTATCCTGCAGAATTTTAAAGAAGGGTTTATTTCAATCCGCTCGATAAAACGGAAAGGCTGGTTTTGGTTTCATTCGGTTTTTATTTGGTTCTGCTATTATCTGATGCTTTATGTTATATTCTTTGCATTCGATTTTACAAGCGGTTTGAACCCTATAGCCGCCTTAACAACATTTGTTTTTGCAAGTTTTGGGATGGCAGCGCCAGTTCAGGGTGGAATTGGGGCCTGGCATTTTATGGCCATTGAAGCATTAACACTTTATGGAGTAGCTTACGAAAACGGCGTTATATTCGCTTTTGTGGCGCACACTTCAATGACTGTAATGATAATTGCAGTTGGAATAATTTCGATGCTTGTACTGCCGTTTATTAACCGGAGAAATGATATTACAGAAGATGAACACTGAACTTTTTATTTCGAACAGGTTATTTTTCGACAAATCGAACCAGCAGGTTTTGTCGAAAAAAATAATTCGCATTGCACTTTTCGGAATAGCGCTTGGTTTGGCGGTAATGATTGTTTCGGTGGCAGTAATCACCGGCTTTAAAACCGAAATCAGAAATAAGGTAATTGGATTTGGATCGCACATTCAAATTTTAAATTACGATTCGAGAAACTCGTACGAGATTCCGCCAATATCACAAAACCAACCTTTCATTGGCAAATTAAAAGCCATGAATGGCATTGAAACAATTCAGGTATTTGCCACCAAACCCGGAATGATAAAGACCGATGAATCGATCCAGGGCATTGTTTTCAAGGGAGTTGAATCGAATTACAACTGGTCGTTTTTTCAAAAAAACCTGGTTGACGGCCAGCTTCCTTTGTTAAACGATACTGCCCGCATTAACGAAATTTTGCTTTCAGAAAATGTTTCCCGGATGTTAAAAATAAAAACCGGCGATTTGGCAATTCTTTATTTTATAAACGAAAGCGAAGTTACACCACGAATGCTTCAACTGAAAGTTTGCGGCATTTACCGTACCAGTCTCGAGGAATTCGATAACCTCTTTATTATTGGCGATATTAAACAGGTGCAACGTTTAAACGACTGGCAAAATGATGAAATAAGCGGGTTCGAGATTCTTGTTTCCGACTTTAAAAAAATCGACCTCATTGAACAGGAAGTTAGAAACCTTGTTGTTGATTACAGCAGCGAAAACAGCGCCATTCTTCGCACCGAAAGCATAACAAGGCAATACCCGCAAATATTCGACTGGCTTTCAATTCTCGATATGAATGTTTGGGTTATACTTTTTTTAATGGTTATGGTGGCCGGGTTTAACATGATTTCGGCTTTACTTGTTTTAATTTTGGAGCGAAGCTCAATGATTGGCGTTTTAAAAGCGCTGGGCAGTCCTAACTGGAGCATCAGAAAAGTATTTCTATACCTCTCGGTTTTTCTGACCAGCCGCGGGATGTTGTGGGGAAATGCCATTGGGATTGCCATTATTTTGCTCCAAAAAATGTTTCATCTTATAAAACTAAACCCGGCAACTTATTATGTCGATGTGGTTCCGGTAAATTTTAACATTGTGCATATTCTGCTGATAAATATTGGATGTATTGCAATAACAACATTAATGCTGATAATTCCGAGTTATCTCGTCAGTAAGATTTCTCCCGACAAATCCATCCGGTTCGATTAGTATCAATTCAATCTTGTCGTTTGTTTCATTTATTTTTTATTTTTACCCCATGTTATTCACTGCTGCCAATATTAAAAAAGTTTTGTCGCAAACGCTGCCGGGTTCAACCTCGCACCGAAAAATGCTCCCGATAAACCGTGAACTTACCGCAAGCCCCGAAGATCAAACACGCCTGAAACACAGCAGCGTTTTACTGTTACTTTTTATTGAATATGGCGAATTGAAGGCCTGTTTAATAAAAAGGCCTTCACACATGAAACACCACGCCGGGCAAATTGCGCTGCCCGGGGGAAGAATCGAAAAAGGGGAAACTGCACTTGAAACTGCTTTGCGCGAAACATGGGAAGAGATTGGAATAACACGTGGCCAGATTGAAATTCTCGGTACGCTTTCTGAACTTTATGTACAGGTAAGCCGGTTTCAAATTCATCCGTTTGTTGGGTGGCTCGACAAAAAACCTGAGTTTGTCATCAATAAAAACGAGGTGGAAAAAACAATTTCATTCCCATTGCATTTGATAAAAAATCCGTTAAAGGAAATTGAACTGAATACATTTACCGGTTTGTTAAAAGTTCCGTTTATCGGATTTGAAGGTGAAATTATCTGGGGTGCAACTGCCATGATTTTATCTGAGTTTTATGATGTAATAGGGTTACAATATTAAAAAGTATTGTTTCCTTTTGCGGTAAAACCTTATGATTGGTAAACCCGGAGTATTAATTTTATGCCTACTAAAATTTGAACCCGAACTACATTGTTTTTGGCTGATTATCTGAATGTTAGCCTATTCAAAAAAAACGATTCCGCTATATTTTTTAATTTGCTTTCTAATCTTTTTTGTCATAACTTGTATCAGTACATCCAAAAATCAACCACATGAAATCGTGCAAAACAAAATCCATAAACAGGTTTATCCAATGAAGCCTCTTGTTGATTTCCAGTCAAGAGGCGAAAAGATTTTCCAGGGAAATGCGAACATCTACCTTAACAGTCAAATACTCTAATGAAGTGTTAAAAGTAATCCAACCCTCTTCGAAGGCTAGGGAGAACCAGGTTACATTAACAAAATCTGTTTGTTTAATAAACAGGAATGGAAGTAAGGGTAATTAAAAAAAACCTTGAGTTAGAACTCAAAACTTCATACCCCTCGCTGCAAACAAGGAGTGGTTCGGGGGGTATTGGTTATCAATTATAAATATTATTCAACAAAAGTTTAAGTTCATCTAAATAGGGAACTTCGCTAATTAACCAAGGCTTTAGTTATCAACATATTAAGTTGATAAAAAGATAAGAAAAAACCCCGAAAG
>CAMTWS010000199.1:0-15609 GCA_947085485.1 uncultured Prolixibacteraceae bacterium | reverse complement strand
TCTGAAGTTCGCAGCCCCATGGTTAAAAGACGGAAAGCTAACGATTGAAGTGGTTGAATAATCTAAACTAATAAAGTCTGAAACAACGAAAACAAAATGAAACAATCCTTTTTAATAGCGTTTTTTGCTCTGATATCCTTGTCTCTTTTTGCGGTGGATACTGTAATTCTCAATTTCGAATCGGCTACAGTTCCAGGCACGGTAAGTTCGTGGCTCAATTACTCAAAATCCGGAACAACGGCAAGCACCTGGTCGATCGCAAATCCAAAATCGGATGGCATTAACAGTACTGCAAACTGTTATAAAATTGTGAAGAAGAGCGATGATCCATACTGGACAGGGCTGGAGGTGACTTTGACCAGCACAATTTCAATTACCTCGGCCAATCGGTATTTGCATGTTTTGGTTTACAAAAATACAACATCCAGAATCGCTTTAACCTACACTCCTGAAGGAGGCAATCAAAGCGTTGATGCCTGGCAATCAAATAATACAACCGGTTCATGGATTGATTATGTATTAACGATACCAATAGGAACTAAGTTAAAAACCTTTTCCATTAAGATTGCCGATGATCCGGGAGATTACTTCTTCGATCAGATTCTTCTTTCAGATAATGGAACAACGCTTTCGCGGACCGAGATTACGATTGATCCGGCTATAAAAAATCAGGTACTTGAAGGTTGGGGCGCTTCACTTTGCTGGTGGGCCAACATCATGGGTGGATTTTCGGATGCAAAAGTTAAAACAATCTGTGACTGGATTACCGATCCGGTGAACGGAATGAATATGAATATTTTCCGTTTCAATATTGGAGGTGGCGACGATCCGGCGCACAATCACATGCGAACTGATGGCGGCGATATGCCGGGATACAAAGCATCGGCAACAGCAGCTTACGACTGGTCGCAGGATGCCAACCAACGAAAAATTATGCAGCAATTAATTTCATCGCGCATTGCAAAAGCCGGGGTAAATGACATTCAGATTGTTGCATTTTCGAACTCGCCACCCTACTGGATGACCCGAAGCGGTTGCTCTGCCGGAAGTGTTGAAGGAAATGTAGGCAATTTAAAATCCGACATGTTCGACGATTTTGCTGATTATCTGACCGAAGTAACCAAATATTACCACGATAATCTGGGCATCACATTTAACTATATCGAACCTTTTAATGAGCCCGATGGCGGCTGGTGGAAAGCGCTTGGCGGACAGGAAGGTTGCTATTTTTCAAACAGCGACCAAATGATCATGATTAGGGAACTGCATACCAAATTGGCCGAAAAAGAAATGCTTGGCTATTGCACAATTACTGCAAACGATGCAAACAATCTCGACAATGGCTATAATGCACTGCTGGCCTATCAGGCAGCAGGCGATATTTTGCCAAAAATTGATCTGGTTGCGGTTCATACGTATGGTGGCAGCAACCGGGCATTGCTTGCAAACTGGGCAAAGAAGTATGAGAAAAAACTCTGGCAATCGGAGTCAGGCCCTATTAGTGTTGGCGGCTCGAACGAACATCAGATCATGGTGATGTCTGATCGAATAATTACCGATTTGCGTGATTTGAAATGTACAGTATGGTGCGACTGGCAAATCGGGGGAACCGGCAGCCCGACCAACAATCCCTGGGGGCATATTATTGGCGATTATGACGATCCGTTTGATCCGATTACCCGGAACATCAACTTCTATATACGTGCACAATACAGCCGTTACTTAAAAGCAGGGTACACGATCATCAGTAATTCGGCTAAAAATGCAATTGCAGCGTTAAGTTCTGACGAAAAGGAACTGGTGTTGGTTATCAGCAACCAGGAAACATACACCCAGAAGTACAGCATCAATCTTTCAAAATTCTCGGAATTTGGAAAAGTTAAACAAGTCAGAACCCGTGCACAGGAATCGCTGGGAGTAAAAAACTCGTTAACAACATTCAACCTCTCCGGCAATTCATTTACCTACGATGCACTATCCGAATCGGTAGCCACTTATATCATCCCGATTAACCAATTTCCAACTTCAATTGACAAAGTAGAGAATACAGATGGAAATTTATACTATTCAGGGGGATTACTGCATACCAATTTCCCGGGTGAAAGATCAATCTCTGTGAATATTTACAACCCGGTTGGACAACTGATAAAAACCGATCGGCAGGTTCCTGCTACTGGTGCTTATAAGCTTGACATTAAGAGTGGTATTTACATTGTTTCGGTATTGTCAGGCAACATAAAAACCTCCACGAAAATTCTTGTTTTTGAATAAAACCACGCATTAAAATTTGCTGATACAATATTTATACAGTTTGTTACAATATTGAAATGAGAGATTCCGATTCTTATTGATTTTTGTATCTGATAAAGCCTGAGACTTAAATTCGTTTTTATACAATTTCTTAAATATTAATTTAATCTATATCCTATGAAAAAATTATTTCTACTTTTATTTGTGATTGGTTACTTTTCATTTATGACCAAAGCAGCAGAAACCAAGTTATTTACCGGAGATGTTTCACCAAGTTTATTTTCCCGTATGGACATGGTTGCATGGGCAATGGGTGAAATACAAACCCATGCCCGGTATGTAAATTTTGGAACCGCGACAGTACCTGCATTTGCAAGAGTTACTGTCAATCCGGTAAAAACCGGATTAAATGCGACTGACAACGCCCTGCAGTTATCTTCGTTGAAAGGGAAAAGCTGGTGGCCTGATTTCGCAAACTTCGACTTGACCGCTCCTATTGTCATTACAGAAGCAAACAGGTACCTTCATTTCTATCATTTCAGAGAAAATCTGAATCACGGTTTCAGTGTCAACATCAATAAAGAAACCCCCTGGGAAGATCCGGATAAGGGAACCAAGCGTTTTGATCTGAATCTTTCGAAACCCGGTGTATGGGAAGATGTTGTGATTGACCTGAAATGGTTCATGGATAACAAAGAGCCTCTGTCCAGAATTTGTATTTTGATCGACCGCAATTGGGGTGGTGCCGCTCAATCACCAACAAATTATTATTTCGACGAAATTGTACTGAACGACAGTAAATTACCACGTGGTATTACCCTTTATACTGAAACTGAATTGTCGATTTTTCCTGGAAATGAAGCGTCTTTCAAAAAATGGGTACGTACGTTGGATTTGCAAAACGCTGAAAATACATCAGAAATAGTTACCAATCCTTTCACAACCGAAATGGCAGTTTTAAACTCTGCCTCAATCATGAAGTTTAATAAAAGTGCAAATGCTTCATGGTGGCAGGGAGTGCGTTTCGTTTTAACCGGAACTCTTCCAGTGGGTGTAGCTGGCGCTTCTTCTTATTTGCATGTGATGATTAACATTCCTAAAATGGACGCAACTAAAGACTTTTATGTAGTTCAGTTGAATGTAAAAGATTTCTCAGGAAAACAATTGGACAGCGGTGACGCGATTAAGTATTGGATCGATGATAAAGGCAAATGGATTGATTGTGTTCTTGATGTAACATCGTTGGGTTATGTTTCTGAACTTTCGGTTCGTTTCGATGTTCGTCGCGATGATAAGGATGCTTATATCAATTCACCAGCCGGCGTATTCTATCTGGATGCAATAGTTATTAACGGTAGTGAAAAAGCCCGTACAGTGGTGGATACCCCAACCCGTGTCACCAATTTGAATAAGGACAATACAAGGATCTTTACAGCAAACAGAAACATTGTTGTTGAGGGCGATGTGGCTTCAATTGAAGTTTACAATATCTTAGGTGGGTTAGTGCAAAAAAACATGGTAAACAGTTCCAGAACTGAAATTCCGATCTACAAAAGCGGTATATATTTGGTAAGAACCGTGTCGAAAAATAGAAATGTTTTCACCTCGAAAGTGATTGTTAATTAGAGAAATAGGATTGTGATTAAAGGGAGAGAATTTATTCTCTCCCTTTAATCTAATTATAAATACCACAAAACCAGGTATTAAAATCATTTTTTTAAATACTCACAACCTTTGTAAATTTTAAAACCTATGAAAAAATTTTCTAATGGAAGCTCCTTTCATAGGCTTCTTTTAGGCTGTATTCCATTCCTTTTTTTATTTGTTGGAACAGCTTGTGAAAAAGATGCCGAAGAGAATGACACTACCGCCAAAATGATTGGCACCTGGCATCAAACTTCAAAAACAATTGATGACATCGCTGTCGCGAAAGACAGCACGCGGCTCATCTTGCAAATTAATGAAGACAATATCTGTATACTTTGCGATTCCACAGCAGTGGCAGTGAAGGCAAAAACGATCATCAAACGATCGGGATGGGACTATACAGGTAATTTATTGAATATCGCCATCGATCTTCCGGCATCATGGACTCCTGTTGCATCGGCGAATTCCCTCACGCTCGAACGTGTTGACTTTAATCAGGACGGAAAACTCAACAAAACCATGCTCACATTTGAACGTGTTGCTGACATGGAAATCAAATAAATAATCCAACAATGAAAACAGTATACAGTCTTTTCATACTGATTTTTTCATTATTTGCCCTTTTCTCCTGTGAGGAAGAAAAATATGAAGAAATTACTGCGATTGGCTTGTGGAAGCAGGTTTCGGTCACCGAAGATGGCATTCCGATGAACCTGACTCCCGAGCAGGAAGCTTGTCAGTTGCTGATTGAGGCTAACGGAGCCTATCGATCCTATCATCAATCCTTCAAAAATTACAACAAAGGTGCAGGTACTACTAAATTTTATGGTACCTGGAGTATGCTCGATGGTCAATGGATAAACTTCACAACCGACAAATGGCAGTTTATTCCAACATTAAGTTCCGACAGTAATAAAGTCAATCTGAGCTATAAAAAGGATGCCATAACCAAGCTTACTGTGATTGATACCTTAGTAAGTGTGCAAAAACAGTGGTCGCTCTATCACATTCAGTCGCGATTTACGATTTTGCAGTTGTCTGCTGATGAGCTTGAAATACGGTTGAAGACCTTCGAAGGCGAGAAAAAATATGCGCAGCTCTTTGCTCCTGCACCTTCCGATTTTATTGAATTAACCACAGTTGCAGCTGGGAAGCCAAATTACATTCCCAAGTTAGTGACCGATGATAACTATTGGACCATCCGGAAAGAATTTCAGACTTTGAAAACCTATGTTTTCAAATTCAGGAAAGAAACCTATTGATAACCGCTAAAGAAAACTTTTATGAAGAAAACAATATTTCTTACCCTGATGGCTTTTCTGGTGTGTATGGCCACGTTACAAGCGCAACAGAGCCGTAAAGTAAGTGGTAAGGTAGTAGATTTTAAAACCGGAGAAGAACTGATTGGTGTAACAATCATGATTAAAGGCAGCGCCAGAGGAACTGTAACTGATTTCAACGGGAATTACTCACTTGAAATACCCAATACCACTAACGAAACACTGGTATTTAGTTATATCGGTTATGATGGATTAGAAGAACAGGTGAATAATCTTACCACCATCAATGCGCAGCTGAAAGAGTCAACCCAGGAACTGGGCGAAGTGGTGGTGGTTGGGTATGGTTTACAAAAGAAAGAATCCATCATTGGATCTATTTCGTCTATTAACAACAAAACACTTGTCACTTCACCTGTGTCAAACATTTCACAATCACTGGCTGGAAAGCTGTCGGGTATTCAGGTTGTACAGAGTTCAGGAGAAATTGGTGGCGATGTGGCTGATATCTACGTTCGTGGCAGGGCTACGTGGAACAATGCTTCCCCTTTGTTCGTCGTTGATGGAATTGTTCGTGCCGAATTTGCCAAGATCGACCCAAATGAAATTGAGTCAATTAACATTTTGAAAGATGCCTCAGCAACAGCCGTTTTCGGGGTAAAGGGAGCAAATGGAGTAATCATCATTACCACAAAACGTGGTGTTTCAGGAAAACCTAAAATTTCTATTACTGCTCAAACTGCAGTTACTGAACCGATAAACATACCGCAACCTTTGGGAGCTTATGATGCAACCAGTTTGCAGTACCTGGCCGATTGGGGTCAGTTCAGGGCCCGCACCCCGCAAACAAGAGGTGGAACGCTGGCCTACGATTTGCTTTTATACCGGACCGGTGCATCGCCGTGGACACATCCCGATGTGAGGTGGGTCGACAATGTAATGAAAGAGACGTCCACTCAGCAACAATACAATGCCAATATTTCAGGGGGTACAAAAACGGTAAGGTATTTTGTTTCAGGTGGATTCCTGAATCAAAATGGTTTTTATAAAAACGACGACCTGACTAAATATTCACGCTTTAATTTCAGGAGCAACCTCGATGTAGATGTTTCCAAAAACCTGACAGCATCGCTCAGCGTAGGCACCCGGGTCGAGAACCTCAATTCGCCAAACAGCACCATTTGGGGCAGTTGGGAAATTTACCGTGCAGCTTTTGCAGTATCAGGGCGTGCTTACCCAATCTATAATCCGGATGGGTCTTATGCCGGAACCGGAAGCAATACCGTAAAAAGATTGAAGGAAGCGGCTATTTATAAGGATGTGACGAGCACTCTCGAATCGAGTTTCAGCTTAAATTATAAATTGGATTACATTACCAAAGGACTTGCCGCCCGTGGTCAGGTGTCGTTTGATACACAGGGACAAACAGGCCGGTCGTGGTCGAATTCGACTGCGGAATACGTCTATGATATGGCGACCGATTCGTATCAGATGTTTGGTGAAAACCGGCCATTATCCTATGCCGGTGTGCAAAAAAATAACAACTGGTATAAGTTCTATATGGAAGGTGGTTTGAGTTACAACCGAACCTTTGGAAAGAACACCATAACAGGTTTATTTCTGGCTAACCGCAATCAGTTGATTCGCAACGCAGAAGTAGCTTTTGCCGATCAGGGTTTGGTAGGACGTGCAACTTACGACTTCGATCAACGTTATTTCGGCGAATTTAACATCGGGTACAACGGTTCCGAGAACTTCCCAAAAGGTTCGCAATACGGAGTTTTCCCAGCTTTTGCCGCTGGATGGATGGCAAGTAACGAAGCATTTTTTGCCAATTCAGGACTGAGCAAAATTATCACCACCCTGAAACTTAGAGCTTCATTGGGTTGGGTTGGAAATGACAAAAGCGATAGCAGGTTTATTTTCTTACAGGAATTTTTAAACGCCGGTGGATATGCTTTCGGAACTGGTGATAACTTTTTCAATGGAATACAACAAGGCGCCATTGCCAATGAAAATGCAACCTGGGAAGTTGCACGGAAGCTTAACCTGGGTTTTGAAACCATTTTCTACAAAGGACTTTTGGGGATTAACTTTGACTATTTCAACGAATTCCGAAATAATATCCTGACCAACATTGACGCTGTTAAGCCGGAATATGTGGGCGCTGAATTCAAAGTTGCAAATATCGGGGAAACCGAAAACAAGGGGTTTGAAGTGGAGTTGACCCATAATATGAAGATTAATAATAACTTCAGATACTACGTGAAGGGTAATTATACCTATAACCGGAATAAAATTTTGAAGAAGGCCGATCCGCTTGGTTTGTTGCCCTACCAGAAAGAAGAAGGATATCCTATTGGTACTCCGCTGATGTGGAAGAACATCGGATATTTTACCAGTTATGAAGATATTCAGAACAGTCCGTCCCAGATTTCATACAACAATGGTATTCCCGGAAACCTCGAGGTGGTCCCCGGAGATTTAAAGTTTGAAGATTTTAACAATGATGGGGTGATCAATCAGGCCGATGCTTATCGTCAGGGTTATGGAACAGTTCCTGAAATGCAATATGGACTTACCCTGGGTGGAAACTGGAAGTCGTTCGACTTTTCGGTCTTGTTTCAGGGATCGACCCATGCACTATTTATGAAGTACTGGGAAATTATGTGGGCATTTTCGAACAACGACAACGTATTTGAAAAGCACAACAATTACTGGGCTCCTGAAATTGCCGACCAAGCTCAGTTTACGCGTTTTTACGGTAAATCATGGATTAATAACGAACGTTATTTTTCAACCTATGAGGCTGGTTCCGGAACTTATTTGCGTGTGAAGAACATCGAATTCGGATATAATTTACCTGCTGAATTGGTTCAAAAAGTAAGGATGTCGGGTGTGCGAATATATTTTTCAGGCGTTAACAGTTACATGTGGTCAGTTGAAAAATACATCGATCCGGATAACAGAAATATCCGTGGGGGCCAAATGCCTGCTACACGTGCCTGGAACATCGGTTTGAACGTTAACTTTTAATTGAAATCATTATGAAGAATATAAAATATATTATCCTTTTCCTGCTGTTGGGACTGATGGCCTGCGAAGACTTTTTGGATCGTGCACCCGATGTTAACCTTGATGAAGAAAAAGTATTTACCGACTTTTTGAATGCGCAACGCTTTCAGGCCGATATTTATAGCGGATTAACAGGCCGGTTTAATGCTGTTGGCAATTTCCAGCCGGTTCCTATGTCCTCTGCCTCTGATGAGTCGGAATCGAACGCCGGTTATCACGGCACGAAAGGATTCAACATGGGGAACTACAATGGCCTCGATGCCAATATCAGTTTCTATTACACAGCCATTCGAAAAGCCAATCTTTTCCTGAAAAATGCAGAAGTGATACCTTTCCCTGATACCAAAACAAAAGACCAGATGTTGGGTGAGGTTTATTTCTTAAGGGCATTTTATTTCAATGAAATGCTGAAACGGTTTGGCGGTATGCCAATCATGACCGAAAATGACTTGTTAGTTCCCGGGGACAACCTGATGCGTCCGCGTGATACTTATCGCGATTGTTTCGCATTTATAATGGCCGATTTGAATAAAGCCATCAGTTCATTGCCGGTTACCCTTAAAACAAATGAATATGGACGTGCCACAAAAGGTGCGGCAATGGCACTGAAAGCCCGCATACTGCTTTATGCTGCAAGTCCGCTTTTCAGTCAGAAAACAGGCATTTGGGGAATGGGTGGAACGGTAGATGATTGGTTGGACAAAGATGGGAAAACATGGTGGCTCAAAGCTGCTGAAGCTGCAAAAGCAGTAATCGATTTAAAAGATGCTGAAGGAAATCAGGTTTATGCGTTGTATCAGACCAATGCTGCAAACAAAGCCGACGATTACGAAAAACTATTTTTCAAACGCCGCGAGCAAGGCAACCGGGAAGTTATATTTTACAAACATGATGCACCGGTTGGTTTCAACAGCAACGAAATCAATGTCTGGATGCCAAGTGGAGATTTTGGTGGGGCAGGAGCAGTTCAACCTACCCAGGCTTTCGTAAATCTTTTTGAAATGTCGAATGGTAAATACATTGAAGAAGAAGGCTCAAACTTTGATCCTGCGAAACCTTATCTAAACCGGGATCCCCGTTTTTACAAAACGATTATCTACCATGAAAGTAACTGGCAAGGTGTTAAAATGGATTTGTCAACCACTACTCCTCAGTTTCCGGCAGGAACATTCATGACGGGATATTTCGTAAGGAAATATGTACCTGAAGAAATTAAAAAAGCTTCATCTACTACAGCCTATCACAATTGGATATTTTTTCGCCTGGCCGAAATGTATTTAAATTATGCCGAAGCGATGAACGAGGTGGATGGCCCAACAGCTCAGGTACGCGATGCAATCAATACAGTAAGAGCCCGTTCCGGAGTTATTGCAATACCTGGCGATTTAACCGGTGATAAAAAATCAATGCGGACACGCATCCAGCGTGAAAGAGCGATTGAATTGAGTTTTGAAGAACAACGCTGGTGGGATGCCCGTCGCTGGAGTACAGGCGAAGGAGGCGAATTGGCAACCAAATGGTTCGGCGGACCATTTAATCGCATGGTAATCACCAAATCGGGAAGTACTGTAACCTACAAAGAGGAAGTGTATTTTACACGCATTTATCAGCCTTACAATAATTTGTATCAAATACCATTGGGTGAGATGTACAAAAATCCATTATTTGTTCAAAACCCCGGTTACTAAACCTATTCAGTCACATTCGAAAATAATAAATTATGATGACACTAAAGAAAAAACCGGCAATCCTTTTCCTGATGCTTTTTTCGCTGTTCTGGATATATACTTCTGCACAAGATGATTCGATTATTAACGGGATCGTTAAAGATGCGTCGGGGAAGCCGATTAATGATGTAATTGTTTCGGTCATTGACGAATTCACGCAGGCCACTACCGATAACGAGGGCAAATTCAGCCTTTCTACCGCACCGGGCAAAGTACTTTTGTTCAGCAAAATGGGCTATATCCAGAAGAAATACGTACTGAGTACCCGCGATGACATAGCTATGCAACTGGAACCTGAAGCCGCAGAGCCAGTCTTTCAGGTGGCTTATGGTGTTCGAAGCAAGTCAGAACTCACTTCTGCGATTTCTACGATTTCGGCTGACGATTTATCGAAAGCACCTGTTTCAACCTTAGGAAATGCCATTCAGGGACTTGGTTCCGGATATACCGTTTTGCGCACAGTGGGTGCCGAACCGGGCTGGGACCAGCCGAATATTTATATCCGCGGTGTCCAGACTTTTGGTGGCGGGGCCGCTCCTCTGGTCATGGTTGACAATGTGGAACGCGATTTTTCGCAATTGGATCCTCAGGAAATTGAATCGTTTACCATTTCAAAAGACGCAGCGGCTACCGCCATGTATGGTATGCGTGGCGCCAATGGTGTAATTTTGGTAACAACCAAAAAGGGGTTTGTCGGCAAACCCGTCATTTCGCTAACAGCACAATATGGAATGCAATCGGCAACCCGTTTGCCAGAATATACCGGGTCTCAGGATTATGTGGCTTATCGCAATTTAGCTTTGCGCAACGATTATAACAAGCTAACAGATGATGAATTTAATGCGCTTTTTTTAAGCGATCCGAAGAACAATCCGGCAAATTACAATGGGAGCAATCCTTACCTGTATCCAAATACCAACTGGCATAATTCGACACTGAAAAGCAGCGCACCGCAACAATCCTATAATTTATCATTTCGGGGTGGTTCGGAAGTTGCGCAGTATTATGTAATGGCTGGCGTTGTCAATCAAAAAGGTATGTACAATTTTGCTGAGGAAAATGACGGCTATTCTACTCAAAACAACTTTGCCCGTTATAATTTCAGAACTACGGTTGATATTAATTTGAGCAAAATACTTAAGGTGGGTATAAACCTGGCAGGCCGTGTTGAAAATCGCCATACGCCAAATACAGGCGCTGGAACAATCATTTCGGCCTTGTCGAAACTGCCTCCAACGATGCCAATTTTCAACGGGAACAATTCGATTGCAGGTTCAGCGATTTACCCGTATAATCCCTATGGAATGATTGCAAAGACCGGTTTTGCTGATCGTTTTGCACGTTACATACAAGGAACAACCACCGTCGATTTAAAGTTGGATATGATTTTAAAAGGACTTTCGGCTAACGGATTGTTTGGGTTCGACGCTTCCAAATTTTATGGACGATCAAAAAGTCAGAACTATGCAGTTTATCAGCAAAATCCCGATGGCACCTATACCCAATTCGGGGAAAGTACGAGTATCGACTTGAATTATTCAGGTTGGGACAGTAGCTTTGGACTGATGCTGAATTACATGTTCGGCTTTGCATACGATAATACCTTCGAAAAAAACCACCTTGCTGCAGATGTCAAGTATATGCAATCAAGTTTGTCGACTGACGGAGACAATCCGGATTACCGGAATCAGGGCGTTTTTGGTCGTGCAACTTACACCTTCGACAAAAGGTACACCGCTGAGTTTGGCTTCGCATACAACGGATCGGAAAACTTCGCCAGCGATAGCCGCTTTGGATTCTTCCCTGCCATTTCAGCAGGCTGGGTACTTTCAAACGAAGAATTCCTGAAAGGTAATCAGGTTTTTAGTTTCCTGAAACTTCGCGGCTCGTATGGCAAAGTAGGCAATTCAAACATTGGAGTTGGATACCGATACCCATTTGAAGAGAAGTACTACTCAGGTAATGGTTATTATTTTGGAACTTCGGGTACTGATGGCTCTTACGAAGGTCGTATTGCGAACCCCAATCTTACATGGGAAGAGTCGTTGAACGGCAATATCGGACTGGAGATCGGTTTATTCAAATCACTCAACCTCGATGTTGATGTTTTCAGACACGATCGCAGCCAGATTATCACCGGACGCTGGAATACCCTTCCAAGTTTCATCGGACAGGATCTTCTTTACGAAAACAGCGGTTCTGTGCTTAGTAAAGGTTTTGAACTGACACTGAAACACAACAAGAAAATCGGCGATTTTTCATACACCATTCAGGGAAATGCTTCGTATGCACAAAACAAAATTACCGCTCAGGAAGAAGTGGCTGGCATGAATTCGTGGGAATATCGTACCGGTCAGATGGTAATGCAGCAATGGGGTTTGGAGGTTAGTCCCGACAAATTCTTTAAAGATCAGGCCGATATCGATGCTTATCCGAAATCATCCTATGGTTCGGTGCAGCCCGGCGATGTGAAATATGTCGATCAGAATACTGACGGTATCATTGACAGTCAAGACTATGTGCCACTTGGAAATCCTTCAGTTCCGGAATGGAACTTCGGGCTTAGCTTAGGTTGCGAATTCAAAGGATTTGATTTTAATGTGCTGTTTACCGGCATTGCCAACCGCAGTTTGTTTATGAATAACAATGTTTTCTGGGGCATGCAGGACAACAACAAAATTACTGCTGATGTGGCCGAAAATTCATGGGGAGTCAGCTCAAATCCAGGCTATCCACGCCTGACCACCGAACTGAATCCTCACAATTATCAAGCTTCGTCGCTTTGGATACAAAATGTAAATTTCCTGAGAGTTCAAACCATGGAAGTTGGCTACAGTTTGCCGAAGAAGATTTTGAGCAAAGCGAACATCGCCGATGTTCGCTTTTATGTGAATGGTTATAACTTATTCTCGTTCGATAATATGAGCAAATACAACCTGAGTGCCGAAATTCCAAATGCCGGTGTAACCTTGTATCCGGAGATTCGGGTAATTAATATTGGCGTAAACCTCAAATTTTAAACAGGATGATTATGAAAAAACTAATTAATATATCGCTGGTGGTACTCGCTTTGATCTTGATGCAGTCCTGTGCTGACTATCTAGACAAAGACATTTCCGTAGATACCAAATTAACCTACGAGCAAATATTTGCTGATGTGCATTATGCTCCCGGCTTTCTGAACAATGCCTACAACCAACTGCCCGATGGTTATTCGCGGTTTGGCGGTGCTTTACTGGCTGCTGCCAGCGACGAAGGCGTTTGCTCCAATTCCGGGTCACCAATCAATCTGTTCAATAAAAATGCTATTAATGCGACAACCAATCCCGACGATGTTTGGGATACCATGTACCGTGGAATTCGCAAGTGTAACATTTTCCTGAAAGAATGCGGACCGGATGGAATCATCACCCGTACAAACAGCATTCCGGTAAATACTGATGGTTTGGCAGTTCGCGATTACTACAAAGGACAAGCTTTGTTTTTAAGGGCATTCTACCATTTCGAATTGCTGAAACGTTACGGCAACATCTTTTATGTGAATAAAGTTCTTGATCCGTTCAACGAAGATGAGCTCTTTTCAGGTGTTCAGATTCCATACAATCAGGCTGTTGATTCGATTGTGGCCGATTGCGACGCCGCTGCACTTTTAATGCCGGCTGCTTACCCTGACGATAGTTACAAAGGCCGGCCAATCAGTTGGACATCACTGGCACTGAAATCGCGTGTTTTGCTTTATGCTGCAAGTCCGTTGAATAATCCGGAAAACGATAAAGCAAAATGGACCCGGGCTGCCAATGCCGCCAAAGTAATTGTCGATTCGAAGAAATATACATTGGGTACTTTGAGTACAATTTTTACGGCTTTGTATAATAACGAAATCATATTTGCAGCCCGGGCAAATAACCGGAATGATATTGAGCGCTTCAATTATCCGGTGAGCTACCAGGGTTCGGGATACATGAATCCAACCGAAGATTTGGTCGAAACTTTTGGAATGACTGCAAAGACCTATAAAAATCGTTATGTGGATTATGATCCTGCCGATCCGTATAGCATAAAAAATCCAAGGAAAAGGGAAGACCGGCTAAAATACTCAGTTTTCTTTAATGAAAGCCGGTTAAAGGATACTATTGTGGCTACTTTTGTTGGTGGGAAAGATGGTTTGTTCTCTTCGCCAACAGCCACACGGAGCGGCTACTACATGAGCAAATTTATTGATCAGAATCTCGATCTGGCAAAAGGAAACACCAGTCTTCGCGGCTGGGTGTACATGCGATATGCTGAAATTTTGCTCAATTATGCCGAAGCGCTTAACGAGGCTGATAATGTTGCGAATTTTACTGCGATCACCAAGGCGCTTGACTTGTTGCGTAACCGTGCCAATCTAAGAACTTTTGATAATGCTGATAAGACATTATTAAAAGATCAGGCTGAAATGCGCAAGTACATTAAACAGGAGCGCAGATTGGAACTGGCATTCGAGGAACATCGTTTCTGGGATTTACGCCGCTGGAAAGATGCCGAAACAGTATTAAACAAACCTGTCAGGGGAATGCGTATTACAAAAGACGTCGCCGGAAAATATATTTACACTGCTTTTGATGCTGACGCCCGCATTTTCGAGCCTAAAATGTACTGGTATCCTATTCCACGTAAGGAGATTCTGAAATACCAAAATGCCGGAAAAACAATAGTTCAGAATCCAGGCTGGGAATGAGATTAAAATAACAATTGATTCACAAAAAATACAGAAAAGACATGAAGAATAGATTCAAAATTGCCGTTTTGGTCATTGCACTTGGAATGGTATCCTGCGAATCATCCGAGGATCTGAGCAATGAACTCGACCATCAGGTGCCTGATTGCAAATCGTTGACAATCGCTGCCAACGGACAAACAAAAGTTATTGATGACAATGTATCAGCTTTATTGTTGTGGGGGGTCGTGCCGAAAACAAATCTTGAAGTAATCACCCTGCCAACAGTCACAGCGTCAAAAGGTTCGACTATTGATATCAGTGTAGTTATCAGCGATAATATTGCCTTAAAGACCGTTGAGATTAGTTACCCTAACTGGTTGTTTGCAAAATATATAAACTTTGCAAATCCTGAAGGAGATATTCCGTTAAAACCTAATAGTTACACTTTTACGGCGAAAGTGGTGGTGCCCGACAATGCAATTACTTCACCCTGGCTCGAAAACTATTACTTCAACGATGGGTCATCGATGAAAATTACACAGTCATACCATAAAATTGTTCTTACAGTGGTTGATATGAATATGAATACGCGGATAATCCCGGTTTTTGTGAAAGTTAAATAACTATAAAACGGTGAATGCGGCCGTTGCCCAAAGGCAGGGCTTCGCCCCAGTTCACGGCAGGTTCTTTATACCACAATTTCAGCTCATTCTGAGCCTCGGCAGTTGCCAATGAAAAAGCGGAAATGAGCAAAAGAAACAAGCTCTTTTTTAAACTTATTTTATTCATCAGGGAACTTCGCTAATTAACCAAGGCTTTAGTTATCAACATATTAAGTTGATAAAAAGATAAGAAAAAACCCCGAAAGTACCGTCAAAACGAGTAAATTCGGGGTAATTCTTTTTTTCAACTATGACTAAAGTAATCAATT
>CAMTWS010000198.1:0-6128 GCA_947085485.1 uncultured Prolixibacteraceae bacterium | reverse complement strand
ATAAAAAATATCTGCAAACCATGCACGATGAAGGGATGAATTATACCCGCATTTTCACAGGCACGTATGTTGAAATTCCGGGAAGTTTTGGAATACTAAACAATACGCTAGCCCCGGCAACGGGAAGTTTTCTCGCTCCCTGGAAAAGAATAGATGAGGCCGGTTTGTTTACGGGGGAGAAAAAGTTTGATCTTTCGGAATGGGAACCTGAATATTTTAAACGTCTGAGTGAATTTATTTCGCTTGCAAACGAACTCGACATTGTTGTTGAAGTAACACTTTTCTGTGCCACTTACGACGATCGCTACTGGGTGCGGCATCCATTCAATCCGGGAAACAACATTAACGGGGTTCCGATTAATCTGGAACGACAAAAATCGAATACCCTTGCAAACGGCATCTTAACTGAATTTCAGCAAAAATTGGTCGAAAAAATTGTAACAGAATTAAACGGTTTTGATAATGTATTTTATGAAATTCAGAACGAACCCTGGGCTGATGATGGTGTAAAAGTAATGAGGACTTTGAGAACACTCGATCCTCAACCCAAAGAAGGTGACTGGTACAAATGGGCCGAAATGGCGTCGCCGGCATCGCTGGAGTGGCAAAAATTAATGGCCAAAACCATTGTGGAAACAGAATTGCTGCTACCTAAAAAACATATCATCGCCCAAAATTACACCAACTTTATGCACTCGGTTGATAAGGTTGACCCTCATATCTCGATACTGAATTTTCATTATGTGTGGCCTGAAGCGGTTTGGATGAATTACGGCTGGAACCGGACTGTAAGTTTCGACGAGTCGGGGTTTGCAGGAAGTTCAGACTCAACCTATTTGCGGCAGGCATGGCAATTTATGCTTGCAGGCGGCGCTGTTTTTAATAATCTCGATTATTCGTTTTACGTTGGCAAAGAAGATGGAACCGGCTCAAATACCGCTCCGGGCGGTGGAAGTACAAATCTAAGAAAACAACTTGCCTTTTTACGAAGTTTTATCGAATCGCTTGATTTTGTACAAATGAAACCTGATTTCGATGTGGTTGTTCACGCACCCGGTGTGCAGGTTCAGGCAATTTCGCAACCCGGCGTTCAATATGCAATGGTTTTTACAGGTGTTGCCTCAAAATGGGTAAAACTGAATTTGCCTAAAGGAAAATACAACTTTGAGTTTATATCTCCTTATTCAGCGAGAACATTAAAAAAGGGATTCTTAACCCTAAAAAAAGATGGTATCCATGAATTGGGCCTCCCCGAATTTGGCGATATGGTGGCATTGAAAATTACAAAGTAAATGCACTTTTATTTTCATTAAAACCAGCCCCTTTTTTAGAAAATATCTATAACTCATCACTATTTCTGATGGTGGATGAAGAAACCTTTATCGTTTATCGTTGTTTGAGTATGCATTATGGATATTAAAGGGATTTTTCAAACAAAACGCATTCAAATTATTTTTTTGCTCATTGGGGCCACTGGTGGTTTCGTTTACTGGCGATTTATTGGTTGCACCAGCGGTACCTGCGCCATAAAATCAGTGTGGTACTGGAGTACTTTGTGGGGAGCTGCGGTTGGTTATCTGGTTGGCGATTTTATAAACGATATTATTCGAAAACGTAAAAAGAAGATGGGGGAAGAAAAGTGAACGCGAGATTTTTAAGTATCATTAATTCGAATAAACCTGTTTTGGTCGATTTTTTTGCCGATTGGTGCGGACCATGCAAACAGATGTCGCCAATATTGAAAGAGGTAAAATTGGAGTTAAAAGAAAACGTCAGAATTATTAAGGTGAATGTAGATAAAAACCCGGCCATTGCTACCCGTTATCAAATACGCAATATTCCAACAGTAATTATATTTAAAAACGGTGAACCTCGGTGGAAAGGTATTGGCTTGTACCCTGCATGCGAATTAAAGACTATTTTGCGTCAGCACATTAGCGCTTAGCGCCGCTCATTGCTGCTTCCACAATCTTTTTCATTTTATTAAGCCCAGTTTTTGCAACTTCAAGCGCGTCGTTTTCCCAGTAGCTTTTATTAAACAACTCGATCGATAAAACCTTGTTTCCGCCTGCATTGTAAAGGTCGGTGATAATTTGTTTGTAAGGCGCAGCGCCGTCGCCGGGGTAAACCCGGTCACTGTCGGTTTGTTTTTCCCTCGGAATATCAGCCACAAAATCGTTAAAATGAAATACTTCTATCGCATTGCCCGAAATCAGTTTTAAACTATGGTAGCCGCTTCCACCGCGGAACATGTGATAAACATCGGGCAAAATACAGGCTTTCGGGTGATTGGCCGCCGTTGCAATAAACATAGCCTGCGAAATGTGGAATAAACTTGCCGAAGCTCCCCAAAATTCAAGCAGCGGTGTAACTCCGGTTAAGTCGCCAAGTTCAAGAATTTTTCTGTACCTTTTGCCAATTTCAAACAAATCGATAAGAGGTTCGTTGTAAGCACCTGCGGGAGGGGCGGCAATTCGATTGCAACCGATTTGTGCTACCAAATCCATCTCCTTTTTAAGTTGTTCAAGAGCAGCATTTCGCTTAACTTCATCATCAACAATCCATTCAGCAAATCCAATGGCATTTTCTACACGTAATCCCAAATCGCCGATATATTTTTTAAGGTCTTTTAAATTACCACCTTCACCAAGATATTTCTGAAGGTCGCGAATCCAAATTTCAATGCCGTCATATCCTGCTTTTGAAGTTATTTCAAACTCTTTCAGAAAACCAACTTTCTGCCCCGAAATGGTGCTGGTATTGAGGCAGTATGAAAACTGGCCGGTTTTTACTTTTTCAGCGCCTGATATTGCTTTTGGCAACGCAATTGTGCCACCGGCAATCAGGGCAAGGCTTTTTAAGGTATCTCTTCTTGAAATCATTTTATATAGATTTTAGGTTTTGTCAAAAATAGTATAATCGTAATAAATCATGCTGTTTTTCCCCTGTTTCGATTCAAATATTATCTTTAGCGGTAGAATAGAACCTAATTATTTTGAACATGAGGCGATATCTTTATTTTGTAACATTTGTGGCTGCGCTGGGCGGGTTGATGTTTGGTTTCGAAACGGCGGTAATCAACGGAGCTATTCATTATGTAGCCAAACATTTTCAGCTAAATCCGTTTATGAAGGGTTTTGTGGTAAGCACAGCGCTGGCTGGTTGTGTTATCGGGGCTATGTTTATTGGCAAACCGGGCGACAAATACGGACGGAGGTACATGTTGAAAATCATGGCTTTTTTATTTCTGCTTTCAATGATTGGAACAGGGCTGGCGCCGAATATCTGGGTTTTTATTGCGGCACGATTTGTTGGCGGAATTGCCGTTGGAGGCGCTTCTGTTTTAACCCCGATGTACATTTCAGAAGTTTCGCCGCCAAAACTCCGTGGGCGTTTGGTTGCTACAAATCAACTTGCAATTGTAACCGGAATTCTGATTGCATTTTTTTCGGATTATATGATCGACAGTATTTTGCACGGAAGCTGGCGATGGATGTTTTTGGCCGGGATTATTCCCTCAGCAATTTTATTTGTTTTGCTGTTTTTTATCACCCGCAGTCCGCGCTGGCTGATGAAAGTGGGGAAGGAAGAGGAAGCCCGGCAGGTGATTCGGCGTGTAAATCCGGATGAAGATTTGGAAGAAATGGTACTCTCCATAAGAAATTCGTTAAAAACGGAAGGTGTGGGAAAAGGTGTTTCCATTTTTAAAAAGCCATATTTACGTTTGGCAATCATCGGAATTGCCGTTGGAATGTTCAACCAGTTTGCGGGTATCAATGTAATTATGTACTATTCCACCGATATTTTCCGCGATGCAGGTTTTTCAGCAGAATCGGCCTTGCTGCAATCGGTATTAATTGGAATTACAAATTTGGTTTTCACGATAATAGCAATGACTTTTATCGACCGATTTGGACGTAAATTCCTCCTTTACGTAGGTTCGGTCGGGATGTCGGTTTTTTTGGGACTTTTTAGCTGGGCATTTATTTCCGATACAAAATCCGGTTTTATACTTCTCTCTTTATTAATAGGGTACATTGCATTTTTTGCTTTTTCGCAGGGCGCTGTAATTTGGGTTATACTGTCCGAAATGTTCCCAAATAGTGTACGTGCAAGAGGCACAGCAATTGGTTCGTTTTCGCACTGGTTTTTTAACTTCGGTATTGCATTGCTTTTTCCGGTGGTCTCATCAAAAATTGGGATTGGTTATGTGTTTGTATTTTTTACCGTGGCAACTTTACTTAGCATTCTGTTTTACCGGTACGGATTAGTTGAAACCAAAGGTAAATCGCTGGAGGAAATTGAAAAAATGATGTTAAAACAATAAAGAATATTAAAATTTAAACGAATGAAAAAAAGTATTGCAGTTTTGTTAATTCTGATTTTTTCAGGCACATTCGTTGGCTGGACCCAAAATGCGAAGGATTCAAGTCTTTGTGTTGGAGCCTATTACACTGAGGCCGAAGGCGCAGCAAATCTTGTAAAACTGAAAGAAAGCTACAAAACCAGGGAGGCTTGGCTAAAACGAAAAGAAATTATTAAACATGGAATTCTTGAGGGGGCCGGGTTAGTCCCGTTCCCTGAAAAAACGCCTTTAAAACCACGCTACACTCCTGAGCGTAAATACAATGGTTATTCAGTAAAAAATGTGGCTATCGAAAGTTTATCCGGAGTGTTTGTAACCGGAAGTTTGTATTTACCAGAATCAAGAAATGAAAAAATGGCTGGTATTTTATCAACTCATGGCCATTGGTCAACTCCTGAAGATTATGGCAGATACCGTGCTGATGCGCAAAACAGGTGCGCCAGTTTTGCACGCATGGGGGCAATTGTTTTTTCGTATGACATGGTTGGCTATGGCGAAATGAAAGATGTTGGCTGGGAACATAAACATCAGCAAGCATTTAAACAACAATTGTGGAACAGCATACGCGCACTCGATTTCCTGCTTTCGCTCGATAATATTGATTCTGAAAGAATTGCTGTTACCGGCGCTTCCGGAGGTGGAACACAAGAATTTATGCTAACCGCAATCGACGATAGAATAAAAGTATCAGTTCCGGTTGTTATGGTTTCCGCCCATTTTTTTGGCGGTTGTGTTTGCGAAAGCGGAATGCCTGTTCATAAAAGCAGTCATCATCAAACCAACAATGTCGAAATTGCCGCAATTGCTGCCCCGCGTCCAATGTTGCTGGTTTCCGACGGCGACGACTGGACCAAAAATACACCAACTGTGGAATTTCCGCACATTCAATACATTTACAATTTACTTGGTGTTAAAAATAAGGTTGAATTTGTTCATCTTCCCAACGATAAACATGGTTATGAGCTCTCAAAACGAAAAACAGTTTACCCGTTTCTGGCAAAATATCTACAGTTAAACCTGGCTGCTGTTCAGGATAAGAATGGAGAAATTACCGAAGAAGGAAATGTGATTGAAAAATATGAACAAATGAAAGTTTTTTCAGTATCAAACCCCCTGCCCGGAACTGCTGTATTAAAAAATGATGATGTTAAATGGTGAACCAAAAATTAAAAAATAATGAGAAAATTTATATTCCTGCTTTTAGCATTTTTAACTGTTACCAGTGTAAATGCTCAGGAAACCACAATCGGTAAGCTGTTTCGCAGCAGTTATCATGTTTGGGAATTACAACGAAATGAAATTGGCGTTTACCGCGATTCAAAACTTTTCACCGGCGCCGATTATCATCCGAGTTCGGTAGCCAATGTAGGAATTGGGCTGATTTCTCTCTGTATTGCCGATTCGATGGGATGGGATGCAAATGCCAGGGAGAAAGCGCTAAAAACACTTAAATCGATGACAGGCCACACGCCGGGTTTTAAACCCGAGAGAAATGCATCGGGGTTTTATAGGCATTTCATCAATATGAATACCGGCGCCAGAGCGTGGGATTCGGAGTTCAGCACCATCGATACCGAAATACTTGTAGCCGGTGCGTTGTTTGCCAAAAACTACTTTAAAAACGACAGTATTTCAAAATATGCCCTCGAAATGTGGAACTCGGTAAAACACGAAAAAGCAATTGCCGATGCAAACAACGGTAAAATATTTTTAACAATGAATGCCAATGGCAACGGCAATTCAGGAAGTGTTACCTCGGTTT
>CAMTWS010000197.1:0-7703 GCA_947085485.1 uncultured Prolixibacteraceae bacterium | reverse complement strand
ATGGTTTCGATACTTTAGGCGGTGTTTCGGGTATTGCTGTCGAAATTGTTTGAGTTTCATCCAGGGTGGCAGGTTGTTCAGGCGCTTTTTTATCCTCTTCAGGTAGCTTGTATCTAACCCCGGTAAATAATGTATTGTTTTTTCCGAGCCGGGTTTTGTTTAATTCGATAAATGAATTGGTGTATTTCTTCGGATCCAATCCGTTGCGCTTTAGTAATTTATAAATCCCATCGCCGCTTTTGGCAACAACCTCCTTGTTTTGCGCTACCAAACATTGTGATGCCACAATAAATACCAAAAAAAAGGTTAAAAAAAATCGTGTAACTATTTTTATATGTATGTTTGAATCGTGCATAATCAATACAAATTCTTTTTGTTTTATTGCAAAGCTGGGCTAAAATAGGTGTAAAATTTATAATACTTAATTCGTAATGGTTCGATCTTTCAGCTACACACTGTTGATAACTTGTTTTGTATTGATTTTATCGTGCAAAACAACATTTGTTTCAACTGAAGTTAAAACGCAAAACATTTCTGTAACTGACGATATTAACCCACTTGACAGTCAACTGGTTCGGTTATACCTTCCTTACAAAAACATACTTGAAAAAGATATGGGCCGGGTAATAGCCTATTCAGAAAAAGAAATGGTAAAGAATAAACCCGAAAGCGGTTTAACCAATTTACTTTCCGATTTGCTTTTGGAAGAAGGGCAAAAGGAAGCATTACGAAGCAATTTGCATTTTAATCCGGTGGTTTCCTATTTTAATTATGGCGGAATCAGGACATGGCTGCCAAAAGGAGATATTACAGTTGGTAAAATTTTCGAGTTGATGCCTTTTGAAAATGAAATGGTGTTTATTCACCTTACAGGGGAACAACTTCAGCAATTTTATGATATTGTGGCCGCAAAAGGGGGCGACAGTGTTGGGGGTGTGCGGTTTGTAATTTCGAACAATAAAGCAAAAAATATTGTGATTGATGGCGAAAAGCTGGTTCCAGATAAGAAATACTGGATGGTTACCAACGATTATTCAGCTAACGGTGGCGACGATTTGTCGGTTTTTACACAACGTTCAGAGCTGATTAACAGCGGTAAAAAAATACGGGAAATTATAATTTCGAATTTTGAGGAACGGCAGAAATCCGGTTTGGTTTTAACCGATAATTTAGATGGGAGGATTACCAATGAATAGGAGGGGATTTATAAGAAATGGAGTTGTTGGTATGGCCGGATTGGGGTTGGTTGCAAATCCTTTTAATTTACTGGCAGGCGCTGATTTTATTTCTGTTTCAATTTTACATACAAACGACCTTCACTGCCACATTGAACCGTTTTCCGGGGGGAACGAAAATACCGCCGGGAAAGGTGGATTGGCGCGTATTTCGGAAATGGTAAAACGGTTCAGGTCCGAAAATCAAAATACGCTGCTTTTCGATGCCGGCGATATGTTCCAGGGGACGCCATACTACAATTATTTCAAAGGCGAACTGATGCTGCAACTCATGAGCGCGGTTGGCTACGATGCCGGAACTATTGGAAATCACGAGCTTGACGATGGAATGGAAGGAATTTTGAAATCGCTGCCCGGAGCAAAGTTTCCGCTGATTAATTCGAATTATGATTTCACCGGTACAATTCTTGCCGGCAAATTCCCGCGATGGAAAATTTTTATAAAGGAAGGAATAAAGATTGGTGTTTATGGCTTGGGTATCGAATTGAAAGGTTTGGTAGCCGATAAAAACTTTGGAAATATCATTTTCAACGATCCGTTAAAAACCGCTCTCGAAATGGAATCTTTCCTGAAAAACAATAAAAAATGCGATTTGGTTATTTGCTTGTCGCACCTGGGTTTGCGGTATCGCGAAAACAGGATCAGCGATATGGTTTTAGCAGCGGAAACATCTTTCACCGACCTGATTATTGGCGGGCACACCCACTCTTACATTGAAGCGCCAATTATGGCAAAAAACAAAACAGGCAACCAGGTAATTGTTAATCAGGCCTCCTGGGGCGGGTTGGTTTTAGGAAAAATCGATTTTGTTTTTGTACGCTCGAAGAATAAAAAAGAAGTTGCAATCTCCAATAATATTATCATAAAAAATGAAACGTAGTACCCGAATTTTACTCTCTGTTTTGTCAGGTGTTTTGCTTAGCCTGGCTTGGCTTGGTTTTCCGGGCTGGACACTGTTCATTGCATTTTTGCCATTGCTTTACCTCGACCATTTTTTTACCGAAAGAAAATCTGAATACCGGAGCGTGTCGTTTTGGAGCCACGCTTTTCTGGCTTTCTTTATCTGGAACATACTAACTACCTGGTGGATAGTGTATGCCACTGCCGAAGGAGCAATAATGGCAAATGTTGCAAACTCATTCCTGATGTCGCTTACTTTTTGGCTGGCTCACATTGCGCGGCGCAATTTTAAATCGAACCTGGGCTACATCGCGCTTGTGGTTTTTTGGATTTCATTTGAATATTTTCATTTTCACTGGGACATCGAATGGCCGTGGCTAACCCTCGGAAATGGTTTTGCAAATAACGTAAAAATGGTGCAGTGGTACGAATACACAGGTTATTTGGGAGGTACGCTCTGGGTGCTTATAATGAATATCCTGATTTTTAAATTGATTTTAAACCTGGTGAAAAAACTGCCGTTTCGGGAATCAGTTTATCTGGTTTCGGTATTTACAGTGTTGTTGATTGTGCCAATCGCTTTCTCGTATCAAAAGTACTTTTCGTATGTTGAAACTGAAAATCCAAAACATATAGTTATCGTTCAGCCCAATATCGATCCCTATTCCGAAAAATACGATGCGCAGGCCGAAAATGAAAAGCTGGAGAAGTTTTTGGATCTTGCTGTTTCAAAAACCGGCAACGAAACCGACTTTATTATCGGCCCCGAAACTTTATTTGAAAATCCCGGGTTCTGGAATGAAGATGAATTAAGCACAAACACTCAACTGATGCAGTTGTCAGGCTTTTTACAAAGTTATCCTAACGCCGAAATGGTTTTTGGGGTTTCATCGTATAAAACTTATCACGATAAAAAAAGCGCCCCGCAAACTGCCCGAACAAGAAACGGTATGACTTACGACATGTTCAATACTGCCATTTTTCTTGGAAATAACGGGCAGACGCAAATTTATCACAAATCGATCCTGGTAGTGGGCGTCGAAAAAATGCCCTTTGCCAAATACCTCGGTTTTCTGGGCGATTTTGTAATCAATATCGGTGGAACAACGAATAGTTTAGGGCGGCAGGAAGAACCATCCAATTTTATACCCAAAGATAAAATCGAGGTTGCCCCGGTTATCTGTTATGAGTCGGTTTTTGGTGAATTTGTGACCAAATATGTGAAAAAAGGCGCCCAAATGATATTTATCATCACCAACGACGGATGGTGGAAAAATACGCCCGGATACCACCAGCACCTGTCGTTTGCAAGGTTGCGGGCAATCGAAACCCGCCGCAGCATTGCGCGTTGTGCAAACACCGGAATATCATGTTTTATCAACCAGCGCGGCGATGTTTTACAGGCCACCGGCTGGTGGGTTGCAACCTCTATAAAAGGCACAATCAATGCCAACGACAAAATTACGTTTTACGTGAAATTTGGCGATTATATCGCACGTATTTCATTGTTAATAAGTATTTTATTGATATTGAACCTCGTTGCTCAAAGTCTTTTAAACAGGAAAAATCTGATGAAGTGATTTCAAAACAATTCCAGCGGAATTGCATGTGTATAGAAAAGCAACCATGATAAAACGTGCGACCCTGACCAGGGTCGAATTCTTTTTGTGCCGGATTTTTATTTAAACATGTGATGCCGCTGGCATCGTGAATAAGAAAGTACTTCATATACCAATCACAACTTTTAAACTTGATTAATTTGTGCGAAAGGTTTTTACTGAAGTTTTTTTGAACTATACAAGTCGAAATATTAAAAAAGAAGAATTTATAATTCAAACAATTCCTAATTGAAATTTAATGGCTTCAACTATCTCTTTTTGAATTGTCTTATCTGATAAGTGACCGTATTGTTTTGAGAGTCTTCTTTTGTCGATAGTCCTTATTTGATGGCAAAGTGCAATTGATTCCTTTTCAAGTCCAAACAATAATGATGGAATTAAAACTTCATTCGGATAAATGGTTCTGCCTTCCCTGCGCGAAGTTATGGGGATAATATTAACAACATTAAGAAGGTTATTTACGTCATCTTCGCTTATGATTAAAACAGGCCTCGATTTTCCCTGTTCAGAACCAACAACCGGATCGAGGTTTGCCCTCCAAAAATCCCATTTCCGATAGTTCATATCGCCTCTTTGTCGGAGTATCGAAAATCATTTTTTATATCCTCAATATCTGCGTTAAAAAGCGGGTCAGAAGCGGCTTTTTTCAGAAGTTTAAGTTTTTTGTCCCTGTCGCTTTCCACTTCTTCAATAATTACGCGAACCTTTTTTATTGCCTTAAACTTTTTGGGAAGTTTTATGGTTAATTCGTTGTTCTTATTTTCGTATGTTTTTTCGAATGTCATTGAATTACTTTTTTTCAAAAGTACAAAAATTAAAAGAAGAATTCCAACAGGAACTGTTGCGAAATCCGTCAATCTAAGTTTTGAATCAATTCCGGCGGAATTGCCTGCGTATAGAAAAGCAACCATGATAAAACGTGCGACTCTGGCCAGGGTCGAAGTCGTTTTGTACCGGATTTTTATTTAAACATTTGATGCCCCCGACATCGTGAATCTGCCAACCTTAATTCTCCGTTAATTCCCGGTTTCCCTGATTTACCTCACTTATTTTTAACGTTTCCGTTTGTTCCTTTGCGGCCATTTTAAAAGATAATTCACAGGAAATCATTTATTTTGCGATGTTTACAGAAATTATTCAAATGAGACCAAAACTGGCAACGGTTATCAAGGACTATACAATCATCACATTCGGACTGCTTCTTTTTGTGTTGGGGTGGCTTTTGTTCCTTATTCCGGCCGAAATTACCGGCGGTGGGGTGAGCGGTATTGCAGCCGTGGTTTTCTTTGCCACAAAAATTCCGGTGAGCGTCACTTTTTTAATCATCAATGCTATTTTGGTATTTATAGCCCTTAAAATTCTTGGAGCCAGTTTTGGCGTAAAAACAATTTACAGTATTGTAGTTTTAACAGTTTTTTTCGCTGTGTTTCAGAATATTCTTGAAAAACCGCTGGTTGACGACACTTTTCTATCGGCAGTTTTGGGTGGAATGGCAGGTGGAATTGGTCTGGGGATTGTATTTTCTCGCGGCGGCAGTACCGGTGGCACCGATATTTTTGCCATGGTAATTATGAAATACCGCAACGTCAGTCCTGGGAAAATCATCATGCTTTGTGATGTTGTAATTATCGCATCTTCTTACTTTGTGTTTCAGTCGCCCGAAAAATTGGTTTACGGATATGTTTCGATGTGGGTGGTTTCGTACTCGCTCGATTCGTTTCTGAGCGGCGCCAACCGAAGTGCGCAGATGTTTATCATTTCAAAAAAATACGAGGAAATCGCTGACTTTATTAACAATGAAGCCATCCGCGGAGTTACCATTCTCAGCGGGACAGGCTGGTACACAAAGGAAGAGTCGAAAATTGTGATGTCGGTTGTGAAGAAGCGCGAAACAAGCGCTATTTTTCGAAAAATTAAGGAAATCGACCCCGAAGCTTTTATTACCATGGGAAGTGTTATGGGAGTTTACGGCCAGGGATTTGAGCAACTGAAATTTTAAAACTGTTTCATATATTCCAGAAAGATTTTGGCAGTTTTATCCAGGTTTTCAATAGAACCGCCACCGTCCAAAACCTCGCACATTTCGTAAACCACCCAGCCCCGGTAACCAATTTCTTTTAGCGCTGCGAACCATGTTTTATAATCGATAAATCCCTGTCCCATCGGAACAGCGCGCATTACAGGTTGTTCTGCCTGGTAATTGGTGAGGTTGTTCACGTAGGTGTAACGCGGATGTGCAACATAGTCGGCAGCAATTGTATTTACAATATAAGGTTTCATTTTCAGTATGGATTCGCGCAATTCTTCAGATGTCAGCCCTTCCAGCACCGGCGACCATGCATCCCAGCCTGCCAGAACGTTGGGCATATTCACCTCTTTTAACAGCCAGTACATGGCACTGTGATGGAGCGCAATATCGTGGTGGTTTTGCACAACCAGCGTAACCCCAAACTGAGCAGCCAGTTTGCCTGCCATTTTTAATCCCGAAACAACTTCAGCATATTGTTTGTCATAAGGCACACCGGGGCGTTCGTAACCGGTGAAAATACGGACCATGCTGGTACCCAAATCTTTTGCAAGTTCAGCAATTTCTCCTACCCAGGTAGCTTGTATTTCGGCATTCGGGATTCCGGGTTTGTCGATTCCGGCAGTAAAATCGGTGTAACCGGCCAGTCCAACCAATGTCAGCCCCAGCGAATCGATTTTGGCTTTCAGCCTTGCACGCGCAGCTTTGTCGTAATCGTGCGGCGAAACATGCGGACGTTTTGCCACCAACATCACTCCCTGGTAACCCAGTTGTTTGGCTTTCACTAAAAATTCATCGACCGAAAGCTGCGTCTGACCTCGCCAGATTCCAAGATAACTAACCGAATGTAAACAGGTTTTAACCTTAAAATCGGCTGGATCTCCCGATGGGGTTTTCTGTGCAGTTATTAACAGTGAGTTTACAAATAAGGCAAGAAACAGAACAACAATTTTTTTCATATAGTTACTTTTTTTTGAGCAATTTGAATAAAGCCAAAGATAATTATTTGATTAGCTTTCGTGTTATTTCGATCCAGCTTTTTTGAAATACGTTTAGATTTTAAATCCTCAATACTAAATAAATAGGTTCAAAAAAGTTTTAGATAAGTTCAGGTTCAAATTCATTAATTTTTACTTGTATTTAATTTCTCAAATTAAAATAAATTGCTTTCATTAAATAAATGTTGAAAAAAATGTAATTTTAAAGCAATTAATGAAATCGAAATTTCTATGGACACTGGAAAAAAACTACTTATTTATGTAGTGGAGGATAATCTGATTTATAACAGGTTGATTTGTGAACATCTTAAAAAGCAAAATTACACTCGTGTAAAATCGTTTAATTCGGGGAAAGATTGTATAAAATCGGTTGTGAGCGGGGAATTTCCAGATATCGTAATTCAGGATTATTATTTGGAAGATTCAAATGGAATTGATGTTTTACAGGCGGTGAAAAAACTAAGCAAAAATTCGGAGTTTATTTTTTTAACGGCTAACGAGGATTTTGAAGTTGCTGTTAATTCGATAAAATCAATAAGATTTCGAAGCTGATTCACCTAAAACAAAAGAATAGGATTACAAGCTTGACGATGATTGTTTTATTGCTGGTATTATCAATAATTATAATTTCCGGGTTGTTGCTTTATACATTTGGTGTTATCCACAATGTATAACTTTATAAAATAATTAGGGAACTTCGCTAATTAACCAAGGCTTTAGTTATCAACATATTAAGTTGATAAAAAGATAAGAAAAAACCCCGAAAGCACCGTCAAAACGAGTAAATTCGGGGTAATTCTTTTTTTCAACTATGACCAAAGTAATCAATTTTGGGGAAAATATTTCAAGGATCAATCTATTTTCTCCACACCATGACAAAGAGCTTTACTGGAACTCCTTTTTAGAGTCAAATCTTGGACAGATT
>CAMTWS010000196.1:0-16524 GCA_947085485.1 uncultured Prolixibacteraceae bacterium | reverse complement strand
TCTTTTTGACTTTGCAGCAACTCATTTGCTTTTTTCCGGTTTCGATTATTTCGGTAAAGTAAAAAGGCTATCAGCATAAAAACTGCAATTCCGGACAACATTGCATAAGTCCTGATTTTATTTTGATTCTCTATTTTCTCTTTTTCTAATTCCTGTACCCTAAGCTGTTCATCAAAACCAATATTCTGAAACTGGTTCATCTTTTCTACATTAGTGATACTGTCTTTTAAAGCCAAAGCAAGACCCTGGTAAAAAAAAGCGCTATCAACATTATTTCGCAACTTGAAGTTGGACGAGAGGGAAGTATATGCACTCACCAGTAAGTCAGGGGAACCGGCCGATTGAGCATTTTCCAGTCCCCTGTTTGCATACCACAAACTTGAATCTTTATCTCCTGTAAGGCTGAATACATCGCCCAGGTTCAAAAAGGTCAAAGAGAGATCCGTGAGGTTATTTACTTGCCGGCTTGCCTGCACGGCTTTGGTGAAATATTGTTTTGCCAGCGCATAGTTTCCTTTTTTTAAATAAGCCATTCCGACATATGACAACGTACCTCCTTTATATTTTTTAAAGCCTGAAACATCATAATAATGGAGTGACTTCTGCAGAAAAATTAAGGCAGAATCTAATCTGTCCAGTTTTACATAAGTAAATCCTAAATTCGAATAGACATTAGATAAAATTGACGGATCGCCAACGGTTTCCGCAATTTTCAGTGCTTCATATTGATGATATAATTGTTTCTGAATGTTACCTGTGAATCCATATAAACGAGCTATGTCAGCGTGGCAAAAAGATAATACAGTTAGCCGGGCATTTGCGGGGTCTCCTGTTTTTGAAAATCTTGACACCTGCCAGATATTTCTTTCAGTTTCCTTGTCTCCGGCAATTTTTAATCCTTCTAAAAATGCTTGCAACGACCCTGGATAGTCTTTTGACAGTGATAACATATACCCAATAGCATCAAGTGCATCGGCTTCCCATAATTTTAATTTTAATTGCCTGGCTAATGCAACCTGCTGTTGGTTGTAATAAAGCCCACTGTCCAGGTTAATTTCCCAGTAGTAAAAGCCAAGACTTCTTGCTATTCCCATTCGTAACGTATCATTGGTGGTATTATTCCAAATCAACAGCAAACTATCTGCCTGTGCTTTATTCCATTCTTCCCAATAAGGGTTTTGTTGTGCCACCGTAAAAGCAGGTAACAACAAAAACATCGATATTTTTAAATACTTCTTCATATAGGTAATTTATGCCAAAGGCAATTGAATAATAAACTCACTTCCTTCTCCCTCTTTCGTTTCCACCTTCAACTCACCTCCATGTGCTTTCACGATATCATAAGCCAGACTTAACCCAAGTCCAGTTCCCTGGCCGGTGGGTTTAGTGGTGAAAAAGGGTTGGAAGATTTTGTCGACGATGTGGGCGGGGATGCCGGGGCCGTTGTCCTTAACCGAAATTAAACCCCCCTGCGGGGGGTAGGGAGGCTGCGTAGAATGCGTTGGTAATCAGGTTCAAAATCACCCTGCCAATATCTTGCGGGACGATATTGATGTTCCCGATACTCTCATCAAATTCTGTTTTAAAATCGGCATTGAATGATTTGTCTTTTGCACGCAAACCGTGGTAAGCCAACCTTAAATATTCATCGGCCAGGGCGTTGATATCGGTTGGTTCTTTTACGCCACTGCTGGTGCGAGAGTGTTGCAACATGCCTTTTACAATGGCATCGGCTCGTTTGCCATGGTGAAGAATTTTTTCAAGGTTTTGTGAAATATCATCCGCAATTTCCACTGCCGACTGCCAACTGCCCGCTGCCAAATCTTCTTTCATTTCATCAATAAGCTCGTTACTCACTTCTGAAAAATTGTTGACGAAATTCAACGGGTTCTGAATTTCGTGGGCAATACCTGCAGTGAGCTCACCAAGACTGGCCATTTTTTCGGATTGGATGAGTTGGGATTGGGCTGATTTTAAGTCCTTCAATGCCAATTCAGTTTTTGTTTTAGCTTCCTCTAATTGTTTGAAATCTTCGTAACGGGCGTATGCAGTGGAGAATGCATCTGCGAGGTTTTGCACCAATTGTAATTCATCATCACTCAACGGTGCGGTATTGCCTGCATAAAGCATGCCTTGCAAAAATGGAAGAAAATGTAAATACAGATCAGTGGGTCGGTTTTCTGTAAGATATTTTTCACCGCTTTTAACAGCGCCCTGCAGCACAAGGGTTTTTGTGTACTCGGCAAATGCAGCTTCATCCATGTGGTCTTTAAATATTTTCTTTTGCTGCCAATGCGTAACAATTTGTATTGATTGCCCGGTGGCATTATAGGGCAAACGAAAACCCGCAATGGCTTTTCCATCTGGTGTAGATAAATGCGTTTGCATCTGTTGCTGTTCATCATCCATGATGAACATTCCACAGCGTATAAATGGCACACCGAGTGTAGTTAATTCATTCCATATTAAAGGAGTGATTCGTTCCAAATCATTGGTGGTACGCATGGAAGCTATCTCTGCACGAACCCTGTCAACCGATGCCCGCTTAACGGCTTCCAATGCCTGTGCTTCTACGTTTTTCAAATCAGTAAAGCGGATGTAGATTTGTTCGAATACCTGACCGAAACGCCTGAGGATAGCATTCTCTGATTCTGAAAAAGGATTGCCATCTATATTAACTAAATATAATGTGACATTCTTTAATAACACCCAGGAAGTTGCAAGACCGGGAGAACTATACAGCACTTCTTTTATTTGTTCTGATGGTGATGGTGCATATTTAAAAAAATGATCCCACATGCTGTTTTTTTCTTCGAATGTTAAACTGTTAACCTGAAAATCAAGGCCGCTATCTCTTGCCTTTATAAAAACATTAAATTGAGGGTGATCTAAATAAGGAATATTAATTTTTGAAGGATATGCTAACAATGAGTCTGCACCCCAAAGATTCCAATCATCGCTTACACGGTAATCCATGGCAAAGCCGCTTCAATCTGAGCTTCCCGTGCCTGTGCTTCGGCTTTTTGGAGGTCGAGGAAACGGGTGTAAGTTTGATCGAAAACTTTGGTAAACCGCTGAAAAATTGCATGGTACTGTGCACACAGGGCTGATGCGTGATAAATAATAAATACCCGTTCGAAAAAAAGGCAATATTGTGTACCTGTCTGTCTGGTACTTTGAATCCTGCAGCTTCTCCTATTTTAAATGAATCATCGAGCAGGGGAAAGGAGCGAAGGTATTTATAATGCTTAATAAGGGCTTTACCTTTAATATCGTCTTCCATAAACGGATAGTGTTTTTTCCACGAAGCATAAATGCGCCTGAATTGTTCATAGTCGTACATTGGCATTTCAAACGGGGGATTGAGTGACCCGCTTGGATTACTCATCCATGAGATAAGATTTTTATGTTCCTTGTCCCAAATGTTAAATCCACTGCTATACGATTCAACTCCCAGATTTTTAAGCTGTTCGAAAAGCAAAGCTGCCACCTCTGCCAACTCACTACTGTTGTGCATTGCCATTGCTCTTGCCCGAACCCTTTCCAGGGCAAGTTCAATTTGCGCTTCGCGTGCCTGAGCTTCGGCTAGTTTCAAGTCATTGAAACGGGTATAGGTAAGATCAAACACTTTTCCAAACCTGCTGAAGATATCGAGGTTTTCGTCTGATAATGGTTCCAGTCCGCCGGTTTGCAATCCACCAAAATTATTGAATGAGTAGGATAAAAATACCCGGTCAACCGACGTCATTCCTGATTTCACTGCTTCCGGAAGACGGCTGTATTCTGTTTCATTAAAAAGCACCTGGTCTGCCAACTTCTTCTCCTCTCCTCCAAGTTCATAAACAAAACTGGAATTCCTTTCTTTCCAGGCGCTGATCATGGCCTTGTAGTAAGGCAAGTCGAGAAATTTAATGTAATAGGATTCCGGGAGATCATCGATTTCAGTATTAAATGTCCATGCCCTTAACGCCAATGATTCCGGATCGATAATATAGATATAGCATCTTGTCAAGGCAAAATCAAGCCGGATCAGTTCTTTAAATAAAGTGGCAACAAGTTCAGCCAATTCGCTTGAATTTTGCATAGCCATTGCCCTGGCTCTCACGCGCTCCAATCCCAGTTCAATCTGCGCTTCGCGGGCCTGGGCCAAAGCTTTTTCGATATCGGTAAACCTCCGGTAAGCCAGCTCAAAAACATTCCTGAACCGATTGAAAAGGTTAATTTCTTCCTCATTCAAAGGAGAATAAGTTGAAATTCCCAACGCAACAGGGCCCAACGAGAACATATAATAATTGAGCGTTTTCGCCTCTTTCAAAAAGAAATCGACAAACTGATTGGTTGTTTTCTGGTATTCGTACCAATCCTTAACTTGTTGGCCAGTAAAAGAAGTTGAGAAAAATTCACCGGCACCTTTGATCATCTGCATTGCAAACTCTTCCTGCAAGTGATGAGTTTTGTAACTCACTTCGGTAGTTATAAGCTTATCATGCCGGGTATAATATTCATAATTGAGGTAAGTTCCTTTTGATTCGTATATAATGGCAGTCTGAATGTTTCTGATATCTTTTACATTGAGTAATTCCAGCTGTTCAGAAATAATACGGCAAACTTCAACCATTTCAGCAGGATTCTGCATACTCAATGCAACCGATCGAACCCGTTCAAGCGAAGATTCAATTGCAAGTTCGCGGTTTTGGGCCTCCACCGCTTTTCGTTTCTGCTCCAGTTCTTCGATGGTTTCTTCGAGTAAAATGGCGGTGGTGCGTTTTACTTTTTCCGTTCTATCGAGCTTAAATGTTGTAATGGTCAGTTCTTTATCAACATCTTTAACAGCTTTTGAAAACGTGCCTTTTTCATCAGCCGACAAATTTTCGTTTTGCTGAATAAAATCGAAAATCGTTTTTAAGTTTTGATCCATTTAATTATTTTTCTTTGATTGCCACCCAGCAGCAGGTGTTGTTGTGGAATTCATTGTTCCCGTTGTTGGTCCTTCCAAATTCGCCGTATGTAAAAAAGCCAGCCATAGGCACATTGAATACCTTCCGGATGCCTTCGATTTCATCGCCCACCAATGGGCCAAATTGCGCTAATCTGCCAACACAGGAAAACATCAGCAATGCATCCGGATCAGGCAATTCCTCTTTTTTTATCTTTTCTGCATTTCTGCTTACTTCTTCAATGACTTCAAAATCGGGAGGAAGTGTAAGACGGATTTTATCCCCAACTTTGATGCTTGCAAGTATGGAGATTGACTTGTTTTTCCAGTTGATCACCCCGGCGCCCCGCAACACCGGATCTCCCTGATCTCTGGTAACGCTGAAAACAATATTTTGGCTGACCGGATTGAAGGTTTCGGCTTCGGCTTCCGTTAAGTTAAGCCCCAGATACTTCATCACCATTTCTGCCGCAGGTTGATGGTCGATTTCGTAAACCCAATTTCCAACTGCTTTGGTTATGGTTTTTTCGGTTCCAACCGCTTTTTGCCCTGAAGCTGCCTGTCCCTGTACCAGAATCCGATCGCCATCCAAAACCAGCAACAAAATTCCCCTGCTCAGCGATTTCTCATTCGAGAAGACAATCGTTTCATGGAACATAAAATCATCGCCTGCCCGGCCACCCCAGATAATGGTGTCTGATCCGGTCACTGATTCGATCGCCCTTATAATGGGCTCTCCATAATCTGAACCACTGACTACTTCTATACTGATGGAAAGGATGAATGATGGATTTTTGAAACGCGCTTTGGCTTTCCGGGCCATCACCTGTGTCAAGACTTCCGGATCTTTGTCGCTGTAATCTTCGAGTAATACCATAAAGTGAGCGGGATTCAAGTCCAGTAACAGAATGGTAATAGTTCCGGCGCCAATATCACCATCAATAAATTCACCGCCCGTAGTAGCTCCAAAAATTTGAATATCCTGCTGATTGAGAAGCTTACTAACTGCATCAATGTCCTGTTTGATGGAGATAAACACGAAGGCCAGTGTTGGACAGAATCCGTCAGCCATGCTTTGTTTAAGGGCTGTTTTAATTTCTTCCGGAGAATTACCTTTAATTGATTTTGCTTTCATTTTTGATTTTGTTGATTACAATTTGTAAAGAAGTTTGAGCATTTGAGAAAAAGTATTTAGTGTTAAAAGATACATAAATCTTAAATTTAGTCCCTTGTTTGAAATAAAACAAATCATAAACAGCGCGAATTAGTGATTTAAAAAGTGAATAATTACATTAACATTCTATCTTTCAAATAGTTCAAATATTGGCGAATTGTTTTCAGATTGTTTTGGAAGGCATTGTTTTCTGTGAAAATTGTTCATTTTATGTGCCAGGGGAATAGAACCGATTTTGAATTTTACGGATTATTTTAATAAAACAGAAATATGAAGTTTTTTATTTTTAATAATGGAAGAAAAATCAGAGATTTTTAAATTGCACTGAAGTTTAATTTGGAACAAATAATTCTCTATATAACCAGCTCTGTTTGGTTGATTTTGTGTTTAAAAATAGGTTTTTGCTTTTTGTTTTAAACCACCCTTCTTCCAAAAGGAGTTAAGGCCAGAGATGCCATTTTAAAATGCTGCTTTGCCCAGGGAATTCCTATAATAGTTATTCCCAAAAGAATTCCGAAAAAAAGATGGGTAAGCATTATCCAAATTCCACCAATAAAAAACCAAATAATATTCATAACTGTTGAAAGGCAACCCGGCGCATAATCCATATATTCTATTTTTTGACCAAAAGGCCACAAGGCAAGAATACCCAATTTAAACGATTGTAACCCGAATGGAATTCCAATTATTGTGATACAGAGCAAAATCCCTGCAACCATATATTCCAAAAAAATTGCAAAACCTCCAAAAACCAGCCATATAAGATTGCCTATTGTTTTCATATTTCTTTAGGTAATATTATTAAAATCAGAATACTTTAAAACAGTTGTTTCACCAATCAAGTTTAATTCAAGTAAGTCTTTATCACCGGTAATTATAATATCAAAAAACTCAGCAACCTGCTCTTTAGAAAAATATTTTTTAAGTTCAGGTTTTTTGAACACCTCAGCCAATTCTGTTAGCTGTTCTTTACATGTGATTATTTTTAGATTCCGGGAATCACTAAGATTTTGTAATCCACTTAAATTTTTGCCAATCAAAAATGAAATCCAGATATTTGAATCAACAATAATCTTATATGATTTGCTTGCCTTTTTCATATCTGTTTTTCCTTACAGATTCTACTTCTTTGGTAATTTCATCCAAAGTTAATTCATCCGTTCTTGTTGATTTAAGAAGTTTGTTAAATCTTTTTAGGAACAACGACTTTTTCAATTCATTATATATCTCCATTTTATCTTTATCATCAAGGTTATTGATTATCTTGATAAACTGGCTCTTGTCCAATTCTATATTCACAGTTTTCATCTTGAAAATAAGTTTTATCAAATTTAGCAATTACTTATCACGACACAAATTAATATTCAGTTTGCTATGGTACAATTCACCATCTGCCAAATATTTTCTACTTTTAAATCCAAAACAGCAGTAATGAATACCAATCCTGAAAAATACAAATGGGGACTTTTTTATTTCGATCCAAACGATTCGAGAGTAATTTTACCAAAAGTAAACCGGATAATGGGATGGACTTTGAATTTTGCCAAACCGGTTACCTACATCATAATAATTGCGTTTATAGCTTTAATTGTACTTTTATCGTCTTAAGTATCAAGTATCAAGAATTGAAAACCAATAACCAATAACAGTTTGCTTATCTAAAAGCTCATAACTAAAATCACATTACTTAAAAACAATGATTCATCAAACAGAAATAACATTGCCCGCTTTCCGCAGCGGATATCACTTAATCACTTCTTTAATCGAAAAGAGTTTACCTGAGTTACCCGAGAAAGGATTGCTTCACATTCTTGTAAAACACACCTCCGCCGGAATTACGATAAATGAAAATGCCGATCCCACGGTACGCATCGATTTTGAAGCGTTCATGAATAAATGGATTCCTGAAAATCACCCTGTTTATGTGCATACTTACGAAGGTGCCGACGATATGCCTGCCCACTTAAAGTCTTCGGTAATTGGAGCAGAATTAACAATTCCGATAACAAACCATCGCCTGAATTTAGGAACTTGGCAAGGTATTTATTTCTGCGAATTTCGAAATTATGGGGGAACAAGAATGCTGGTGCTTACGGTTTTCAGCTAAGGGGTCAGAAAATATTGAGAATAATTATTCGATAATTTAATTCACATTTACGCACTGAAAATGCAACTTCAAAAAAGAAACTTGGCGAAATCATTACATGAAAAACCAATGTCCCTACCCTGTGGTTAAAATTTCGCAAAACCCCGTTCCCGATATGTGGCTTCGGAAACTGGAGAAAGAGTGCGATGAACTGATGGAGATTACATGGAACGCTGGCTCAAAGCTGGGATTGTGCAACAAGATTGCAACCATATTGATAGATTGACAGGCACTCCGCAAGGAAGCGTAATCAGTCCACTACTGGCAAATATCTTCATGCACGTATGTTTTGAAAAGTGGATGGATAAAAATCATCCCGAAAAGCCAAAATCCTGTAATACTCGTAAACGACTTTCAAAAGAAGACTCAAAAGACCCCAAAAAACGAAATTGAATTAGCAGAGAAACTTAAAAAACAATACTTCGATGAAAAAGACAAAAAATAATTTGACTTCATTTGCCGACCACTTGGACAAGCAATACGGCAAGCTTGGGACAGCTTCAAGAGAGAAGTATGAACAAGAGTTTGAAACCTTCAAGATTGGAGTTATGCTTCAAGAACTTCGCAAAGAAAAGGGGCTGACACAAAAAGAACTGGCCGAGAAATGCGGGACAACAAAAACTTACATTTCAAGAATTGAAAACAACGCAAGTGATATCAGACTTTCAACTCTTATGCGAATAATTCAGGAAGGACTTGGTGGACACTTTTGTACTTAACCGAATTGCAGCGCTTCTATTGAACTTTAGTGCTAAAAATCCCGCCCTGCGCCAAGCCCCAAACCGTATGTCGAGCTGAATAAATTAAAGCGACTATGTAGTCTTGTAATGGCTAAAACGATGTCGAAAGCGGACAGTTACGTTTGTGTTCGTTATCCATAAGTGTAAGGGAAACCATATTAGAATGCGTTCATCCGTCTAATTTTAACTTTTTTAACGGAGATTTTGAATATCTTTGTTCCTTAAAAATGAATAATTCAATACATCAGACATGAGTGAGTTAATTATTAACAGACTTGATTATGCAAGGATTAAAAAGTGCATTAGCGATGCCAAACAATTTAAATCGATTAGTAATACAGAAGCTGAAAGTTTATTAAAAGAATTGGGTTCGGCCAAGATTGTTGAACCTGAAGCTATGCCTTCTAATGTAGTAACAATGAATTCAATTGTAAAGTTGAGTTTTATAAACAATAATAAACAAATCCAATTTCAAATAGTTTATCCCGACCAGGCTAACCTAAAAGAGAATAAAATATCAATTTTTTCACCAATTGCAACAGCTTTGATTGGATATAAAGTTGCAGATGAGATAGAATGGATTGTTCCTGCTGGTCTTACAAAAATCAGAATTGATGAAATAATTTATCAACCCGAAGCTGCGGGTGATTATAATTTATAATGAACGAAAGAACTATAATAAAAAATATTGGCATCGTAAACGAAGGACACGTTACTATAACTGACCTTTTAATTGACAATGGCCTCATTCAAAAAATCGGGCGCTTCAATGGTGACATAAATGCACGGGTAATTAACGGAACGGGCAAGTATTTGTTTCCCGGTATCATCGATGGGCAAGTTCATTTCCGCGAACCCGGGCTAACACATAAGGGAGACCTTTTTACAGAAACCAAAGCGGCAGTTGCCGGTGGTGTAACTTCATTTATTGATATGCCAAACACAGTTCCCAATGTATTGACAGTTGATATATTAAATGAGAAATACAAAATAGCTTCAGAAAAATCGCTGGCTAATTTTGGTTTTTTCCTGGGCGTCAATGGCGACAATATTGATGAAGTAATCAAACTCGACACTTCAAAACTATTAGGTGTTTCTGATGACGGACTTTACTTTACAAGAAAAGGAAATCTGCTTGCCGACAATCCGGAAACAATGGAGAAACTTTTTGCGAACTGCAAATCAATCATTGCCATTCATTCCGAAAAAGAACAGATAGTTGAAGAGAATGAAAATATTTATCGTGATAAATATGGGGATAACGTGCCTGTTGAATTTCACCCACTTATAAGAAGCGAAAAAGCGTGTTTTGATGCAACCAAACGAGCAATCGGCCTGGCTGATAAACACAAGGCGAGGCTGCACATTTTGCACCTGACAACAGAAGCTGAAACGCATTTATTCCGCAACGACATACCTTTAAAGGAAAAAAACATTACCACCGAAGTATCGGTTCAGTATTTGTGGTTTTCAGCCAAAGACTATCAGCGTTTGGGAACTTTAATAAAATGGAACCCTGCCATTAAAACAGAAAAAGACAGGCTTGGGCTTTTTAAAGCCTTGTTGGAAGACAGAATTGATATTGTGACAACCGACCACGCACCGCATACTTTGGAAGAAAAGCAAAAGCCCTATTTTCAGTCTATGTCGGGAGCGCCGATGGTGCAACATTCTTTGAACGTTATGTTGGAGTTTTATAAACAAGGGCTTATTTCATTAGTGAAAATTGCGGAAAAAATGTGCCATAACCCAGCGACACTCTATCGAATTGAAAAACGGGGGTTTATCCGTGAAGGATATTTTGCCGACTTAACAATCGTTGACATGAATTCAAGCTGGACGGTTGGCAAGGAAAATATTTTATACAAATGCGGCTGGTCGCCATTAGACGGAACAACCTTTCAAACAAAAGTGACACATACATTTGTAAATGGCAATTTGGTATATGAAAATGGTTATTTTAACGGGCAAACGAAAGGCCAGGCATTAGCAATTACAGATGAATAATTGAACTTTAAATATCAATGTTTCAAAATAGAAAACTTATTATAGCCACCAAGCACCAAAAGGAAAGTGTGATAGCGCCGATCCTTGAAAAAGAGCTGGGGGTAATTTGTTTTATAAATGAAACTTTCGACACCGATGAATTTGGAACTTTCACAGGTGAAATTGAAAGAAAACTCGACCCTGTTTCAACCGCCAGGGAAAAGTGCCTGCGGGCAATGAAATTAAGCAAATGTGATTTAGGCGTTGCAAGCGAGGGCTCGTTCGGGCCACACCCATCAATGTTTTTAGTGAATGCCGATGATGAGTTTTTGATTTTTATTGACACTGTAAATAATATAGAAGTTATTGTTAGGGAATTAAGCGCCTCAACTAATTTTAATGGCAGGCTGATTCAAAACCAAAAAGAACTTTTTGAATTTGCCGATCAGGTCAGTTTCCCTGCCCACGGCTTAATCCTTCGTAAATCAAAAGAAGAAAACACCGAAATCCATAAAGGGATAACAGATATTGAAATTTTAAAAAATATATTTGAGCATCTCTATTCAAAATACAAATCTGTTTATGCCGAAACCGATATGAGGGCTATGTATAACCCAAACAGGATGAATGTGATAGAAAAGGCGACGGAGAAGTTGGTAAAAAAAATTAAATCTACCTGTCCAAATTGTCAAATGCCGGGTTTTGGAATAACCGAGGCTAAAAAAGGACTTGAATGCAGTTTATGTGGTTCGCCAACAAATTCAACACTCAGTTATATTTATGTATGCCAACATTGCCAATTCACAAAAGAAGAAATGTATCCAAATAAAAAAACAACAGAAGACCCAACTTATTGCGACTATTGTAATCCATAAAACTGATTGAATTAAAATTTAACCTTAAAGAATTTTTAAAATGAATTTTAACCTGTTATTTGACAATCTCACAAACCCCGCTTTTTTATTCTTTATCTTAGGGATTATAGCCGTTAAAATAAAAAGCGATTTGGAGATACCGCCAAATTCTTCAAAGTTTATTTCTCTTTATTTATTATTTGCAATTGGTTTCAAAGGCGGTCAGGAATTGGCGCACAGCCATTTTACAATCGAAATAATCTGGTCGGTGTTGTTTGGTGTTGCAGTGGCATTCTTAATCCCGCTTTATGCATTTTTTATTTTAAAAAGAAAATTGAGCATTGAAAATTCAGGTGCAATTGCTGCTACCTATGGCTCGGTCAGCGCAGTAACATTCGTAACGGCCGTATCATTTTTAGAAATTCAAAATCAAACTTTTGGCGGCCACATGGTTGCTGTCATGGCGCTTATGGAAGTTCCTGCTATCGTCGTCGGAGTTATGCTGATTCGATTGTACAAAACACAGGATACTCATTCACCCAGGCTGAGAAATATTATCACTCACTCTTTCACCAACGGAAGTGTACTTTTGATATTGGGTAGTTTGATAATCGGCTTGCTGGCAAGCGAACAAGGGGCACAGGGAATTAAGCCATTCACAACAGATATTTTCATGGGTTTCCTTGCCATTTTTCTTTTGGATATGGGAATAGAAAGCGGAAAACGACTGGGTGACTTTTTTAAAAGCGGGTGGTTCACTTCGTTGTTTGCCATCATCATTCCTTTAATTAACGGTTGTACAGTTGCAATTTTAAGCGGTATAGTTACTGATGATATCGGGAACAGGTTTTTGTTGTCAGTGCTGGCTGCAAGCGCTTCCTATATTGCTGTTCCGGCAGCCATGAAAATAGCCGTTACACAAGCCAACCCCAGTATCTTTCTGCCAATGGCGCTGGCTTTTACATTCCCGTTTAACATCGCTATAGGAATCCCATTATATTATTTAATTGTGCAATACAGTTGAAAACCTCAAAAAGCCCACCCTTCAAAGAAAAACAATAATAATATGAATCTCTTAAAAGTAATATTGATTGCATTAGGTACGATTTCTCTTTGCATTGGGGTTATTGGTATTTTCGTTCCCGGCTTGCCCGCAACTCCGTTTATTTTACTGACCGCCGGATTGTATATGAGAAGTTCGGGTAAACTTTACCATTTGTTAATAACAAATAAGTACGCTGGTTCTCACATTTTGAAATTTCAATTAAATAAAGGAATGAGCAAGCGACTTAAGTTATATTCTATTGGCACAATGTGGATAATGATTGTTATATCCTGTGCATTTTTCATAACACCATTGGCAGCAATACTTTTGGTGTTGGCCATGGGGCTAATTGGTACAGTTGTTATGGGACTGATAATTCCAACGACGAATATTTCGAAAAGAAATAACAATAAAATATGATGAATATTTTTCAGATATTTTTTTTTTAGAAATTCCGGCACATGATTAAAATTAAAAATCCATTTGTTGAAACTGGCTCCCGTCATGAATATAATTGTTTTGGCTGCTCACCATTTAACGAAATTGGGCTGCAACTCGAATTTTGGGAAAACAATGAAGAACTGATTGCAAAATGGCAGCCCCGGAAATCGCTCGAAGGTTGGATGAATGTGCTACACGGTGGAATTCAGGCTGCTTTGCTGGATGAGTTGGCAGGTTGGATTGTGTTGATTAAAATGAAAACTGCCGGAGTTACTTCTGCTTTAAATGTTCATTATTTCAAACCTGTAAATATAGATAAAGGTGAAGTCACTATTAAAGGGAAATTGATTTCCCAAAATAAAAAAATGGCAACCATCGCAGCTTCTCTTTTCGATGGTGAAGGTGTTGAATGCGCCTCTGCTGAAGTTATTTATTTCTGCTTCCCCGAAAATATCGCAAAAGCAAAGTACCATTATCCTGGTCATGATGCATTTTATTATGGATGAACACAACACAATAAAATACCTGCCGGTTTTTAAGTTTGGGGAAAATAATATGGGTTTATTTCAGGTCATCGCGAAAAGGGTTTGTGTTTTCAACCTTACCAACTTGATTCGTTATTTACGACGGCCTTTAAACTTTTCCTGGTGAGGGAATAAGTCTTCCTCTTCTTCGTACTCATCGTAAATCGAGAGCCTTTTCTTCAAACTTTTGTCTTTGGCTATAGCTCCTTTTTTCCCCAAACCAAAACTGTCATCAAAATCATAATGATTTTTTTTCAAACTGCTTTTCTTCATTTTATTAAGTGGATAATAAATAAAAATGAAATTTTGAATGATTTAATAATTTATAAAGTCGAAAAATAAATAATTTTTAAATAGCTGATACTTCCAAATTGGTTTTTTTTGCTGCTTCAACCTAATAGCAGCTAAATAGATGCAATATAAATGATTTCAATAAGTAGTTTTGAATGTATTTTTACCGGAAGTCAAATTCAAAATATATAATTTCGATTTTCGTTAATTGTATATTACTGCTACTGGTATTAGAATTGATTTTCATTTTTCGTTTTATTTCGATACAAAAGGTTTAAAATGCTTCAAAATTGTACTAAATACAGATTTTTGGTCTTGCTCATTTTCATGTTTGCAGTTTTTTGTGCCGGCGCCCAAAACAGCTCAAAAACACAACAGCAATTTGATAAAGCATTACAATATTACAAAATGCAGGAATATGAAAAGACTATTTCTGAAATGGAAAAAATATTGAAAAAAAGCCCTGATTATGTCGATGCAACTCTTTTACTGGCAGATGTTTATCATGATTCCAGTTCAACGGAACTTGAGATAAAAGCACTTGAAAGCGCGCTGCAGTTTTCGCAGAAGCCTTTGATTTTTTACCGGCTTGCAAAAGCGAACCATTCAATTGGAGGTTATGAAAAAGCGCTTTTCTACTTCGAAAAATACATACTAACTAACGGGTTATCTGAAACGCGAAAATTGGAAGTCAATCAAAGCATCCTGAGTTGCAGGTTCGCGATTGATGCTGTAAAAAATCCGGTCGATTTCAATCCTGAACGATTATCAGAAAATATCAATACCATCGACGATGAATACTGGCCGTCTGTTTCGCTTGATGGGAGCAAGCTTGTTTTTACACGTTTACTGAAACCGTCTTCCGGATTGCCGCAGGAGGATTTTTTTATTTCGGAATTCGATACGGCAGGCTGGGGGAAAGCTGCTCCGATTATTGAAATTAATACCCGCGAAAACGAGGGCGCTCAAGCACTTTCGGCCGATGGCAGGCTTTTGTTTTTTACTGCCTGTAACCGGCAGGATGGAAACGGGAGTTGCGATATTTACTACTCAGTTTTTAACGGAAAAATTTGGAGTGCGCCAAAAAATGCCGGAAGTGGCATAAACAGCAGCAGTTGGGAAGCACAGCCAACCATTACTTCAGATAACCGTTTCCTCTGTTTTTCTTCAAACCGTGCCGGAGGCAAAGGTAAAAAGGATATTTGGCGAGCCGAATTACTTGAGATCAGGCCAAATGGCGCTATTAAATGGGATGTTCCGCAAAACCTTGGCAGCACTGTAAATTCTCCCGGCGATGAAATTTCACCTTTCATCCACCCAAACAATAAAAGCTTTTATTTTGCATCCGATTTTCATCCGGGGATGGGAGGAATGGACGTATTCCTGTCTGAGATTCAAAAAGACGGGTCATTTTCGGAACCAAAAAACCTCGGATTTCCAATCAATACACACAAAGATGAACAGGGTTTGAACATCGGTTTTGACGGGAAAACTGCCTGGTTAGCTTCGGAACGCGAGCCCGGTTTTGGTTTGGATATTTTTACATTCCAACTCCCGGAAGAAATTCGTCCCGAGCCGGTTACTTATGTAAAAGCAAAAATTACAGATGCCGAATCAGGTGAAGTGGTTCGGGCTTTCGTGGAGTTAATCAATCTTTCGTCAGATTCAACATATCTTCGCACTGAAAAAGCGGACGAAAAAGGAGAGGTTTTGCTCTGTCTGCCATTGAATGCCAATTATGCTTTTAATGTTTCAGAACCGGGTTATCTTTTTTATTCGCAATCATTTCAGCTTAAAGAAACGAAAGCATTGGAAACTCCTGAGAACATCGAAATTCGGTTAAATCGTATTAACATTGGCGCCGAAATGAATTTGTACAACATTTATTTCGAAACCGATTCATTCAGGATTTTAACCGATTCGAAACCGGAATTGAAAAAATTAGCTCAATTCTTAAAAAATAATCCTCAACTTGAAGTCGAAATCCAGGGTCACACCGACAATACCGGCCGTCCTGAACGCAACCTTGCGTTATCAGAATTACGTGCAAAATCGGTGGTTGAATATCTGGTGGCTAATGGAATCGCGGCTACCCGGCTGCAATTCAAAGGTTACGGAGAAACCCGTCCGGTGGCAACAAACGAAACCTATGAGGGGCGTAAGTTAAACCGGCGGACGACAATAAAAATCGGGAAGAAATAGAAAAGTGTAAAATTGCCGGAAATATTTTATTTTTAAGCCCTCAATAAATTGAATTTCCGCAATATTAAAATTGACGGGAGTATCTGGAAACAGACTGGATAATTAACTTTAAGAATAAAAAATATCTTGATTTATGTACACTAAAATTGGAACAGATCGGAAGAGCACACGTCTGAACTCCAGTC
>CAMTWS010000195.1:0-17595 GCA_947085485.1 uncultured Prolixibacteraceae bacterium | reverse complement strand
GTGGTATTCTGAAAGTTTGGCATTCATCAACAGGTTTTGGGTAAATGTCAACCCACGGTTGGCAATGTATTTTATCAGGGGCATTCCACCTTTTAAAGCGCCTTTCCCCAAAATTCGTGAACCAAGTACCACATGATATAAACCGCTGCCCAACAAACTTGCCATTGCCGGAATCAGTTTTGGGGTGTACTGATAATCGGGATGAAGCATAATCACAATGTCGGCACCAATTTCGAGGGCTTTATTGTAACACGATTTCTGGTTACCGCCGTATCCTTTGTTTTGAACGTGTTCAATGATATGTTTTATCCCCAGTTTTTTCCCGACTTCAATGGTGTTATCTTTGCTCAGGTCGTCAACCAGGATAACATCGTCAACAATATTAAAATCAATTTCACTGTAAGTAATTTCGAGCGTTTTTGCAGCGTTGTATGCAGGAAGCACCACTACAACCTTTTTATTGTTGATCATGTTTTGTTTTTTAATCGCGTAAAAATAAAAAGAATATCGAATAATGAATGATGATTAACGAATGATGAATATCGAAAAATCAATATCATTTATAGTTTCAGTTTTCCGGCCAGCCTTGTGGCAAAAGTGGCAAAGGCAACTACCGAAACCGAGCTGATGGGCATTAAAATAGCTGCGATTACAGGTGAAAGATTTCCTGAAAGGGCAATTGAAATGCCGATAACATTATAAAAGAACGAAATGGCGAAACTGAGTTTAACAATGCCGAGGGAGGTTCTGGTGAACCGTATAAAGTTAGCCAGCCGTTGAAATTGCCCGGCTTCCAGAACAGCATCGCTGGCAGGAGAGAAGTGATAAACCTTATCGGCAACTGTTAATGCCACATCGCTTTGCATCAGCGCGCCGGCATCGTTTAACCCGTCGCCGGTCATTAAAATGGTTTCCCCTTTTTCCTGCAGGTTTTTAATAAATTCAGCCTTGTCAGCAGGTTTTTGGTTAAAAAGCATTTTGTCTTTTTCAAAAAAACCTGCCAGGTTTTGCGCCTCGGCATCGTTGTCGCCCGAAATCAAATAAAGTTTAAACTGCGATTTCAACGACTCCAGAACCTTCCCGAAACCCTCGCGATATTGATTGCTGATGGTATAGAAACCTTTGATTTTTTCGTTTAAGGAAACAAAAACAACCGAACTTTTCTGGTTTCTTTCACCTGCTTTATTACAAACATATTCTTCTGAACCAATTTTTAAGTTGAATTTGTCCACCTTACCGAAAATGCCACGTCCGGCAATTTCGACAAAATGTTCGGGAGCATGATAATTTAACCCTTTATAAAAATCGGAAATGGCATTGCTCAGCGGATGAGTCGATTGTTTTGCAAGCGAAAAAACTGCTTCTGTTTCTTCAAAAGAAAGCGGTTCACCGGTATAATTAATTTTGGTTTCGTTGGGACGGGTCAGTGTTCCGGTTTTGTCGAAAACAACCGCTGAAATGTGCGACATCTTTTCAATAACTCCGGTGTTTTTGATGTACAAACCTGCTTTGCCAAAAATACGCATGGTGTTCCCGAACGTAAAAGGGATTGAAAGCGCCAGCGCACAGGGGCAGGCAATAATTAATACCGAAGTAAACACAAAAATTGCCGTGTGGTTTTCGCCCTTCATCATCCAGTATGCAAAACCTGCAATAGCTATTAAAATAATGATGATGGTAAAATAATGGCTAATATTGTCGGACAGGGTTTTTAGCGAATCGGAAGGTTTTTCGTACGATTTATCCTGATTCCAGAGTTTGGTGAGGTGGCTTTGATTCACCTCTTTTTGCACCCTGATTTTTACTATTCCACCCATTTGACGGCCCCCGGCATAAATAAAATCGCCCAATTTTTTAATTACCGGGCTCGATTCGCCTGTTACGAAACTGTAATCGATTTGGCCTTCGCCTTCAACTAAAACCGAATCGGCAGGGATCAATTCCTTGCTGCGGATAATCAGCTCATCGTCAACTTCAATTTTTTCGAGTAAAATACTCTCCTCGATTTGTTTGTTGATTTTGGTAACCGCAATTGGGAAATACGATTTGTAGTTGCGTTCGAACGACAGCGCTTCGTAAGTTTTACTTTGATACCATTTCCCAACGAGCATAAAAAATATCAACCCCGAAAGGCTGTCGCAATAACCCTCCCCGCCTATATAGAAAATTTCCCAGGTGGTTACCAGAAATAATACGATAATCCCCAGCGCGATGGGCAAATCGATGCTGATGTTTTTCTTCATCAGGTTTTTATATGCCGATATGTAATAGCCGTTACCACTGTAAAATACCACGGGGATAACCAGAATGTAACTTAAAATGCTAAATAACGAATGCAATTTGTCGTCGAGGGGTTCGCCGTTAAAGTACGCAGGCAAACTGTATGTCATTACGTTAACGAACACAAATCCGGCCACCCCGATTTTGTAAAGCAACTTTTTATACGACTTGTTATCTTCTTTTTTGTCGGATAAACTTTGAGAAAGATCGGGGATGTAATGTATCGAAGAAAGCAATTCGACCAATTGGCGCAGCGAAATTACCGATTCGTCGAAAGTAATATCGGCCTCTTTTTTTGTAAAATTTACAAACGAGTACCTGACTCCTTTATTTAGTTTTTCCAGGTTTTCGAGCAGCCAGATACACGATGCGCAGTGAATTACAGGAACAAAAAACTTTACTTTCGAGATATTTCCTTCTGAAAAGGAAATGAGTTTCTGTTTTACTTCGTCGTTATCGAGAAAGGCGTACTTGTTCCCAAATTCGGTGGTTTCAACTTTAATTCCGGGAGTTTCTTCCAGTTTATAGTAGTTGTATAATTTGTGGTCGTTGAGCAATTGATAAACTGTTTTGCAGCCATTGCAGCAAAAAGGCTGATTGTCCCAGATTACAGGGTTCTTCCCGCAATCGGCGCCACAGTGGATACAGATGTTATATTTTTGTTGGTTCATTTTTTCGAACAACAATCCCCATTTGATTCCTGAACAATTCCGGCATCATTATTTTCGAGGCTTTTCTCAAATTTCTGTTCAATTTTTTGTTTTTCAGGGCTTAAATAAGGAATTCCCAAACTCAACCCGCGGAGTACAAACAGAAGTCCAACAACTACCACCAAAACCGGAATGAGTTTGTTTATTTTTCTTCTGATAGCCTGGCCCATCATATTTCCGGCAACCGAAATGGTGAGCAACATCGGTATTGTACCCAGACCAAACAGCACCATGTAAAGAGTTCCTTCAGCGGCATTTCCGGTTCCGATTGCCCCGGCAATGGCCATGTAAACCAGGCCGCAGGGTAATAAACCATTGAGCAGACCGATAAAAAACAGGCTTGAAAACGAACGGATGGAAAACATTTCGCCGATTGATTTTTTGAGCTTGCCAACCAGCGAAAACCAGTTTTTATCCATCCTGTACTGGTTTTTAAACAAAGCAGGGAACAACACTGAAATAATCATAATTGCACCCATGATTACCGATATTTTCTGCTGAAAGCCAATCATCCCAAGGCCTTGTCCAAGTAATCCGAAAAGTGCGCCCATTATACCGTAAGTAATTGTTCGGCCAATGTTATATAATGTGCCACCAAATATTTTTTGCGGAACTGTGTTTCCATGAAGTGGCAACGCAACTGCAATGGGGCCGCACATGCCGGCACAATGAAAACTTCCCATTAAGCCAAGCGCCAACGCTGAAAGTAGAATTGCCATTTAGTTGTTTTTTAAAGATGTTCTTTTTAGTATTAATTCTGAAATAATGTAAATTACTGAATATTCACAGGTCTGTCGATTTCGTATTTTAAGCCATTTGAAAACCACGATAATTTTATGATGTATCTTCCCGAAATCAGATTTCCTTTGGGGATTTTTATGACGTTTTCAGAAAAAATCATCGGGGAATATACATCCTGTTTACTGCTGGATGGCCTGTACAACAATACTTTACCCGAATCGATGTTTGCAACTAATGATTCTTCAAAACCGATAAGTAAGATTTCATCCTGTTCCGCGACTTGTATTTTATTTTCGAACTGTGCCGAACGTGCGTCAACATTCATTTTGTCGGTATAGTCAACTCCTTTTTCGTAATAATCTTTGTGGACAAGGTTTACATCCTGTCTCATTGCAAAAATAATGAATGCGGCACAAGCAGCTAAAAACAAAATCAGAAAGATTAATATTCCAGTTCCCCAATTGAATTTCATGTTTATTATTTTATGGTCCTACAAATGTAGTTTTATATGTTTCAACCAGCTTGTTGTTGCTGTAAATTCCAAATTCGACTTCGGTTTTGTCGCTTTGCAGTTCTTCTTTTGGAATAAATAAAATAAAGGTAGATTCAAAAATGGCCTGGTCTTTCACATCCATTTTGTTCCCGGCCATTTTTATCTCTCCGTTGTGCGAAAGTACCCTGATTTCAAGCGGCATTTCATCGTGGGTTTTGTTTACAATTTTAATGTTGTAAACATTCGAAATGGTATTGTCGCTGTTTTCCTGAAACAACAAACCGGGAGTCCGTAAAATGGTAGTTTCTACAACAGGGCGCGATAAAAGTGTGTAAATGAAAAGAGAAAAAAGAATGACCAACACAACCGAATAGGCTTTGTTTCTGGCATTCCATACGGTTTTGTGCCCGTTTCTGATTCCTTCTTCCGGGTCGAAACGAATCAGGCCTGGCGGTTTACCGGTAAATTCCATAATTTTATTGCACTGGTCGATACAGGCGGTGCAGTTTATACATTCGAGTTGAGTGCCGTTCCTGATGTCGATTGCAGTCGGGCATACTGAAATACACTGGCAGCAGTCGATACAATCGCCGGCGCTTTTCGCCCCCCGTGGTTCGCCGCGTTTATAATCGTAGGTAACAATTATCGATTTCGAATCGAGCAAAACTCCCTGCATCCTTCCGTAAGGGCAAACCATGGTGCAGATTTGCTCGCGAAACCAGGAGTAAACCCAGTAAAAAAAACCCGAAATAATTAACATGACAATAAAACCGGCAATATTTTCCCGAATGGGTTCCGAAATGAGTTTAAACCATTTTTCGGAGCCGATAAACCACATTAAGAAAGTGTTGGTCATCGCCAGTGAAATCAATATAAAAACAACGTGTTTTACAGTTTTTTTAGCAATTTTTTCGGTTGTCCACGGGCTATGATCAAGCTTGTATCTTTTTTTGTAATCGCCTTCGATAATAAATTCAATTTTACGGAATACCATCTCAAGAAAAATGGTTTGCGGACAAGCCCACCCGCACCAAAGACGGCCAAAAGTTACGGTAAACAAAACGATAAAAAGTACAAATGAAAGCATTAAAAGGGCGAGAATAAAAGTATCCTGCGCCCAGAAAATGGCGCCGAAAATGATGAATTTCCGGCTGGCGATATCAAGTAAAATAAAGGGGTGACCATTGAACCTGATAAAAGGCACACCAATAAAGAACAGTAACATAAACCAACTAAAAATAGTACGGCGGGTGTACCATTTCCCCGAAGGCTTTTTGGCGTAAACCCATTTTCTTCCCCCTTTTTCGTTCAGATTGATGGGACGGTCGCGGAATGAAAGTTCTGATTCTGTACTCATGCTAAAAAGCCCCCTAAATCCCCCGAAGGGGGACTTCTATGACTGCAAATTAAATTTTATTTTCCGGTTTGTGTTCTTAACTCCTCCCTTCGGGGAGGCCGGAAGGGGCTTTATTCACATTTTTCTCCTTGTGCTGCCTTCGCGTTGGCAGGATTTGTCCCTTTAAGCGACAAAATATAACTTGCTACTTTCTGGATTTTTTCATCGCTGATTTGTGCTTTATAAGCAGTCATTCCTTTGGCCGGGACACCATTTTTAATAACAGCGAAAACTTCCTGGAATTTACAGCCATGCAGCCAGAATTCATCGGTAAGGTTTGCTCCTATTGCATTTCCTTCGCCATTCAATCCGTGGCAGGCAAAGCAGTTCATTTCCCTATAAATGGTTTTACCTTCTTCAATGGCAGTTGCATCGGTAAGTAAAACAAAATCTTCGGTCGATACATTGGCAATCTGAAATTTTTGGTCGTGTTTTTCCGATTTTCGTGCATATTCAGCATCCTGATGATCGCCCTGTTTTAACCAGAAATAGTATGCTCCGTAAATAATCGAAAACCCTATGGTAATGTAAAAAAGCGCCATAATCCATCGGGGCGGCGGATTGTCCAATTCCTGGATTCCATCGTAATTGTGATCGGTCATGTGTTCATCGTGAGGATCGATCTGTGTATTTTCTGTTGCCATTTTTTTTCGTTTTAATTATAAAGGAAAAATATCTTCCGTTGCATTATCATTTAATATTGAATTTTTTATTTTCTCGACCTCCGTTTTTGGCATCCTGAATGTGCGGATCGAAATAAAAATAAAGAGGGTCACAAATATGAGCAATCCCACAATGTAGTAAAACTGAATCCCTTCGATATTTTCCAGTAAGTTGCTTATTATTTTCATTTCCTGTTCAGTACTTGTAAAACATAGCTGGTCAATTGGGTAATCTGTTTTTCGGAATACTGGGTTTTGTAAGGAATCATTCCCTTTGCAACATTGCCTTCCGAAATTGAATGAAACACCTGCGCGGGTGAATTTCCATGAATCCAGACATCGTCGGTTAAATCGGGGAATGCAGGCGGGATACCTTTTCCCCCGGGTCCATGGCAAACTGCACACGAGGATAAAAATATTTCCTTTGCAGCTTTTATATCGGCTTCGCTTGTAAGCAAAACAACTTCCTTTTGGTTATTGCTCTGCCTAGCCACCGAATCGGCAGCAATGGGGGCAACAAGTGGCGGAACAATATCTTTTCCCAATTTGTGCATGTAGGCAATCATAGCCACCATTTGTTTTGAAGGCCCAATATCGATGTTTGACGCTTTCAGTTCGTCAACAATTGTTTGCGCCTGTTTCATCAAATCGTCAACAGCAATTTTATCAAAACCTTCAGGGTAAGGAACTCCCAGTGTTTGCATTGCCCTGATTTTTGCCGGAATAATGCCGGTGTCGATATCTTTTTTTGCAAACCACGGATATTTTGGCATTATCGACTTTTCATTCATTTTCTGGGGATCCATAAAATGGTTATAGTGCCATGCCGCGTTTTTGTACATCGGCCCACCCATAACACCGGCACGCGCCAAATCGGGCCCGGTCCTGCGCGATCCCCACTGGAATGGATGGTCGTAAACAAATTCGCCAATTTTTGAATATTCGCCGTAACGGTCGGTTTCCCATCTGAATGGCCGCACCATTTGCGAGTGGCAGGTGTAACAGCCCTCTGAAACGTATATATCGCGCCCGGCAAGTTCAAGAGGTGTGTATGGTTTCACCGTTTCGATGGTTGGGATGTTTGATTTGATAAAAATCATAGGAATAATTTCAACTGCCCCACCAATTGCCAGCGCAATAAAAGTAAAAACAGCGAACCGTACACCCCTTCTTTCCATCCAGCGGTGAATGGTTTCCTGGGCCGGATTGCGCGCTCCCTGCAAAACCAATGCGGGCGCCTCTGCCGGTTCGTTGTTTTCGATTGCACCCAAAGCCATTGTTTTAAAAAGGTTGTACATCATTATAATAAAGCCAACCATAAACAATAATCCCCCAATTATCCTTATTGAGTACAGGGGCAATATTTGTATAAGCGTTTCCATGAAGTTGGGATAAGCCAAAAATCCTTCGGGAGTATATTCGCGTAACATCAGCCATTGTGTTATTGCCGCCCAGTATAGCGGAATGGCATATAATATAATAGCCAGGGTAGAAACCCAGAAATGGATGTTTGCCAGTTTTTCGGAAAAGAGTTTTGTCCTGAAAAGTTTTGGTATCAGCCAGTAAAGCATACCAAATACCAATCCACCATTCCAGCCCATTGCGGCAATATGCACGTGCCCGATTGTCCAGTCGGTAAAATGTGTAATTTGGTTTACTGATTTCAGCGACATCATCGGCCCCTCGAAAGTTGACATACCGTAAGCGGTTACAGCAACCACCATGAATTTTAACGCCGCACTGTCGCGAACCCTGTCCCAGGCTCCGCGCAAGGTTAAAAGCCCGTTTATCATACCTCCCCACGATGGTGCGATAAGCATTATCGAAAAGGTAACGCCAAGCGCCTGGGCCCATTCAGGTAAAGCCTGGTACAATAAATGGTGCGGCCCTGCCCACATATAAAGAAAAATAAGCGACCAGAAATGGATGATTGACAATTTATAGGAATAAATGGGCCGGTTGGCAGCTTTTGGGAGATAGTAGTACATTAATCCCAGGAAAGGCGTGGTAAGGAAAAAGGCAACAGCGTTGTGGCCGTACCACCACTGAACAACAGCATCCTGTGCGCCGGCGTATATCGAATAACTTTTAAAAAGTGAAACCGGTATTGCAAACGAGTTTACAACGTGTAAAATTGCAACACCCAAAAAAGTGGCCAAATACCACCAGATTGCGGAATAAATATGCTGAACCCGCCGAACTACAATGGTTCCAATCATATTCCAGCCAAAAACCACCCAAACCACTGCAATCAATATGTCGATCGGCCACTCCAACTCGGCATACTCTTTTGATGTGGTAATTCCAAAAACAAAAGATAAAGCAGCCAGAACAATAATAAGTTGCCAACCCCAGAAGTTGATTTTACTCAGCGTGTCATTAAACATCCTGGTTTTTAAAAGTTTTTGCATCGAATAATAAACCCCCGCAAAAATGGCGTTGCCCACAAATGCAAAAATGATTGCATTGGTATGAAGCGGCCGCATCCTTCCGAATGTTGTATATTCGAGTCCCAAATTGAAAATTGGAAATGCGAGCTGTAGTGCAATCAGCAGCCCGACAATAACCCCGACAATTCCCCAGACCAACGTGGCGAGGATAAATAACCGTACAATTTTATTGTCGTAAAAGAATTTCTGGTTTTCCATAAGTTTACATTAATTCGTTTGATTTTTACTGCTGTCTGCCTCCTCATTGCCGGAGGGAGCATCATCGAACAATATCCGGATCGATGGAGTTTTGTTATCGTCGAACTGCCCGCTCCTGACTGCCCAAATAAAGGCGCCCAAAAAAACAAGCGCTGCAAACAAACTAACTCCTATTAACAGATAAAAAATATTCATTATTTCTTTTTTGATTACTCTTTACTTAACCGTTTGATTTTAACAAGCTGAAAAACGACATATCCGATTGTAAGCCACGCACCGCCGGCTGCCCCAATGTATGACAAAAGTAACCAGATTTGGATATTTTCGTTTGTTGACCAAAGTATTCCTTTCTGAATCAGTTTTGGTGTTTGTTTCAGTTGGCCAACCCTGGCCCTGTCTAAGGCAACAATACCGGCAACATAACTGTCATCGAGCGAAACCACAATGTTTACATACCCTTCTTCGTCGCCAATAACTGTTTCAGGAATGGTGAATTCAGCTCTTCCGTTTTCGTCGGTTAGTACTTTCCCGATTTCAATATTTCCAAAGGTCTTTTTAGTGTTAATTGCAATTGGGGTATTTGGTAACTTTGTGAAAATCCCGTTATTTTCAAATTCTGCAAACACTTCCACTTTCTTTTCCTTTTCGTTTACCGATGCAAGCAGTTTTGCTTTTACCGACGGGGCTTCTACCAGTAAAGGTTGTTTTTTCGGACTGAAATTCGTGATATAATTTACAATTCTCCACCGATCGTCGTCGGAAATAGTTGCTTTGTATTGAGGCATTGCTCCACGCCCGTTTGTAATTTTATAAAATATCTCACCTTCGGTATTTTTTTGCATTTTTTCCGTTGTAATGTCAACCGGGGGCGGTACAAGCGGTAAGACATTATGTTTGCCGGGATCGCCATGGCACGATTTGCAGTTCTTAATATAAAGTTCCTTCCCTTTTTTTACATTCTCCAGGTTATATCCCTGCGGATTAACTGTGTTCTTTACGTTGGCAGGTACTATCCACTCCTGTGCAAGAACCTGTACCGATAAAAACAATAACCCTGTAATAAATAAGCCTGTTTTTTTATTCATGGTAAATTAGTTTTTGGGTTTTTCTGAAAGGTATTTCTTATCGATTCCCTGTTCTTCGGCATATTCCCAAATGGTAATAACCGGAAAAAGTTTTGCCAATATTGAAATAATGGTAAGTGCAGCAAAAAATGAAAACAATGTTATCATTATTTCGATACTGGTTGGCGAATAGTTTTGAAAATTTTCGGGTACGTTTTGTACCGGCAAAAACGGATGTTCAAGTGTTGGGATAACAATCAGGTATCTCTTAAACCAGGCTGAAACCATTACTACAAGCGAAATTAATGCAATGGGCAGTGGTTTTCTGAAATAACGGAACAGCAAAAGCACAATGGGCAGCGCCAGCCCTGTAATCTGCACCAGCCAGAACATTCCCGAGAAATTCCCCGAAAACAATTCCTTCAGGTGAATGCCATCGGCTGATTTCATTTTATAACCCGGAACCAGATATTCGTTAATATTGAAATACAGATAAACCAGGCACACAAAAACCAAAAGTTTTCCCATTTGATCGAAATGATAATCCTTGAAATATTCTTTTAGGCCAAACCTTAACCTGTAAACATACATGACCAGGATAACTGCTGCCGTTCCGGCTACAAAAGCCCCGGCAACAAAATATGGCCCCAATATGGCGGTATCCCAGCCCGAGCGCAAAGTAGCGGCAAACAACCACGATGTTACGGTATGAATTGATAACCCAACGGGAATAATTAACAGCATTAATACGCGCATAGTATGATAAATAATTTTGTATTGTTCAGCTTTTCCTTTCCATCCCAGGGCTAAAACTGTATAAAGTTTTAATTTCCATTTCGGCAGTTCATTTCCCATCCTGTCGCGCATTAAAGCCAAATCGGGGATTAAGGGAATATAGAAAAGTAGCGCCGAAATGGCCAAATAAGTAGTTACTACTGTAACATCCCAAATTATTGGCGAGGCAAATCGTCCGTGAAGGAAAATATTCAGGAAACGATCAGGTCGCCCCATGTCCATTACAATAATAATACCTGCCATTGCCACGGCTGCAATTGCAACCTGTTCGGCAACCCGCGAAACCGGTTTGGCCCAGTTTATTTTCAGCAAATGCAGGGCCGAACTAATCAGAAACCCAATAAGGCTAACCGCCACAAAAAACACAAAGTTGGCAATGTACATTCCCCACGAAACATAATCGCGCATTCCTGTAACGCCAAGCCCGGTACTTATTTGTATTATCCAGCCCCATAACCCTACACCGGCAAACATGATGAGAATGAAAAACCAAAAACGCGTTAATTCATCCTTTTTTACAATCGAACGTGTCAGGTCGAAAGTAATCTTGTCCAATAGTTTCCGTGATTCTGCGGGAGATTCAATTTTATCCATAAGTTTAGCTTTTTGCTCTGTTATACTTTATGTTCGTTGTGAATTTCGCCCTGAAACGGGAAAGCCCGGTCTTTTGGCGGCAGGTAAAACACACGGGGTTTGGTTCCCAGTTCTTCCATAAGGGTATAGGCTGCATTCTTTTCAATCAATTCGGCAAAATTGACTGTCTCTTTTGTAGTCCCGTTTGTTACAGCATCTTCGTTGCGGTCGCCAAACCAGTAAACACCGTTGGGGCACGCCGAAACGCATGATGGCAATTTCCCGTCCCGCAACCTGTCGGCGCTGAAAAGGCATTTCGAAATGGTTCCTATTTTTTGCGGGACATTGGCTTCAATATTATAAGTTACCCCGGCATATTTCTCAGCGTCGCGGGGTTCGAACCAGTTAAATACCCTGGCTGAATACGGACATGCAGCGATACAAAACCGGCAGCCGATACATCTTTCATTGTCAATTAAAACAATTCCATCATCGCGCTTGAAAGTTGCATTTACAGGGCAAACTTTTGTACATGGCGGGTTGTCGCAATGCTGACACGGTTTTGGCATATAATACGGAGCTGTAAATTCTGCATCCTGCATTTGCAGTACATTCATGTGGTGTTGCTCCGGCCTCAGTTGATGATGGTTCTGGCAGGCTTTCATACATTCGCGTGCATTACGGCATTTCGAAAGGTCGATAACCATAACCCAGCTTTTGCCGGGCAACCCAAGCCTTCCCCGCTTTTGGTTCTCGCTCAGTGAAGGTAAATCGGCAGGTTTTAGCTGAGCTTTGTCAACTTCAACCAATTCGCCACCCGAAGTTAATAGCTTGATTTTATCACCGGTGTTTGTTTCAACCCTTGCGCATGAACTTAAAAGGATTGAACCCCCTGTAACGCCTGCAATACCCATTGTGGCGCCAAGTGTTTTCATAAAATTTCTTCGTGTATTTTTCCCCATATATTGCTTTTTTTGAAGAATAGACAGATTGGTAATACTTGTTTTATTTGCACGAATTTAATTAATCTAACGGAAGGTACAAACGCAAAAATCAACACAATAATAAAAGACAAAAAAGGGTATATATCATAATAATGAATGCTATATAAAATATTTAACTGAATGGAAAAAACTTTTTCTCGTAAAATGTTGATATATAATATTTAGACCCGAAGTTGCCGAAGAAAAAAATAAATACTACGGTATTTTAAACATCATTTTAACGGAATTGACTTTATTAATTTGAATTTAATCTTTCCAAAAACTGCGACAAAAAAACTCTTTCGTGTTATAAAACATATTTTTCATGTCAATATTGTTTGTTCTCTTTTTAAATCGAACCTGGGGATTAAATATATTAATCGTTTTAAATAATTAATATTTTCTTTTATTTAATGCCGAAACAGAACATTTGTCCTTTTAATTGAATTAGAAATTTGTTTCAAATATCATTCAATTTAAGTATTTAATGAAAACCGGAAATTTCAAATTGTTATTAAATATTTCGAAAAAACAATCAGAAAATGAATTATTCTTAAACATTAACCCCTATTTGTGGTTTTTATGATGAAAACTTAAACGGCTTTTAGGTATATTTGTTGGACATGAAAAACTTGAGCATAAGCATAAAAACCAAAATCATGAAAATCAGCTTTTTAGTGTTGCTCGCTTTAATTTCGTCCGTTGTTTTTGGGCAAAATGTTATAAATCCGGTTTCAAATAACGATGATGTTGAAATTGGTGTGGTTGAGCATTTGGATGAGTTTTTACCCGACAGTATTTCGCTAATTAATGAAAATGGCCAACAGGTTTGGTTGACTGATGTTATCGACAAACCGACCATTATCAATTTTGTGTACTATCGTTGCCCCGGAATTTGCAGCCCTTTAATGGAAGCAATTGCAGGTGTGATGGATAAATCGGATTTAATACCAGGTGTCGATTATCAGGTCCTGACTATCAGTTTCGATCCCATGGAAACCATAGAATTGGGGATCCGCAAAAAAGCAAATTACCTGAATTTGATGTCGAATAAGGTGGCGGAAGCAAAAAAGGGATGGTTATTTTTTACCAGCGACAGTGCAAGTATAGCAAGGGCAACAAATGCCACCGGGTTTAAATATAAACGAACAGGCAACGATTTTTTGCACGCCGCTTCACTGGCTGTAATAAGTAATGACGGGAAAATTACACGATACCTGAACGGGATGTATTTTTTGCCTTTCGAATGGAAAATGGCAATTGTTGAAGCATCAAAAGGCCAATCGGGGCCAACCATGAATAAATTATTGCGTTTCTGCTATTCATACGACCCCATTGGACAAACCTATGTTATGAACATTACCAAAGTAAGCGGTACTTTAATTTTGTTTTTTATCGCCCTATTTTTAATGATATTAATTTTTAAGCCAAAAAGGAAAGAAATTTAATCTGAAATATATGCAAAAAGAACATGCTGCAAACGAAGCAAACTACTTAACCTACCAGGGAAAACACAAAGGTATCCTGGGTTGGATTTTATCGACCGACCATAAACGTATCGGGTTACTTTATTTGTATTCTATAATGACCATGTTTTCGGTTGGGGTTTTGTTGGGACTGGCAATGAAATTTGAGTTGCTGGCGCCCGGAAAAACCATTATGGAAGCACAAACCTACAATGCAGCCTTTACAGTACATGGTGTTATAATGATTTTTATGGTTGTAATACCTGGTCTCCCCGCAGTTTTTGGCAATTTTTTATTGCCAATAATGATTGGGGCCAAGGATGTAGCTTTTCCAAAACTGAACCTGCTGTCGTGGTGGTTGTATGTTTTGGGTGTTTTCTTAATATTGTCGGCAGTTTTGTTTGGAAATGGCGCGCCCGATACCGGCTGGACTTTTTATGCACCCTACAGTTTTAAAACCGGCACAAACCTGCTCCCGGCAATATTTGGGGCTTTTATACTGGGGTTTTCATCGATTTTAACCGGTTTAAACTTTTTGGTTACCATTCACCGGATGCGTTGCCCCGGAATGAAATGGTCAAAATTGCCCTTGTTTGTCTGGACATTGTATGGCACCGCATGGATACAGTTACTGGCAACTCCGGTTGTGGGGATTACCCTCGTATTGGTAGCGCTTGAGCGGATGTTTGGCGTTGGCGTTTTCGATCCGGCGCTGGGTGGCGATCCCATTCTGTACCAGCATTTGTTTTGGATTTATTCCCACCCTGCGGTTTATATTATGATTCTGCCTGCAATGGGCGCAATCTCCGAAATCATCCCAACATTCTCGCAAAAACAAATTTTTGGCTACAAAGCAATAATTGCATCAACAATGGCCATTGCATTTGTGGGCTACCTGGTTTGGGGGCATCACATGTTTACCGCCGGAATGAGCGGGACTGCACAATATTATTTTTCGCTGCTCACTTTCATCGTGGCAATTCCAAGCGCCATAAAAGTTTTTAACTGGATTTCGACTATGTATAAAGGCTCAATAAACGTACAAACTCCCCTTTATTGGGCGGCATCGTTTATTTTTGTTTTCCTTATAGGCGGGTTAAGCGGATTGGTGCTTGGATCGCTGGCAACCAATATCCATGTTCATGATACTGCTTTTGTTGTGGCACATTTCCACTATATTGTTTTTGGCGGAACCGGGTTTGCCTTTTTTGCCGCAGTTCATTACTGGTTTCCCAAAATATACGGAAGGATGTATGACAAGGGATGGGCGAATGCGGGCTGGCTGGTTTTCTTTGTCGGTTTCCTGGCATTATATTCGCCCATGTTTTATTTGGGGATGATGGGGATGCCCCGCCGTTATTACGATTATATGGAAGAATTTCACGGCGGAAACATACTGAGCACTTTTGGATCGTGGATTATGGTAACAGGGTTGGTAATCATTATCATAAACCTGGTCCGGTCGGTTAAAAACGGGCCAATTGCAGAAATGAACCCCTGGCACGGAAAGACACTGGAATGGACTGTAACCTCCCCTCCGCCGGTTGAAAATTTTGATGAACTTCCGGTAATTGCCGCAGACGACGGGCCATATAACTATAAATAACCAATCCTGAATTATGGAACAAAATACACACAGTGAGCACGACCACTACGATGCGGAAGCATCAAAAATTGGAATGTGGCTGTTCATTTTTACTGAGTTGCTCCTTTTTGGAGGGCTGTTTATTGTTTATTCTGTTTACCGGTTGCTGAACCCCGAAGCTTTTCATCTTGCTGCCGAGGAGTTAAATACCACAATTGGCGCTATTAACACTGTTTTGCTTTTAATAAGCAGTATGACAATTGCAATGTCAACTACCGCCCTTCAGTTAAAAAAGAAAGGAGCCACGCTCGGGTTACTTGCAATAACAGTAATTCTTGGCTTGGTATTTCTTGTGAATAAGTATTTCGAGTGGAGCTTGAAGTTTGAACATGGTATCTGGCCGGGATCTGAGCATTTATTAAACGATTTTGGGCAGGGCGAAATTCTTTTCTTTGGCCTTTATTTTGTGATGACCGGACTGCACGCCATGCACATTGTGATTGGGTTGGCAATTATTCTGGTTGCTGCCTGGCGGGTCCATAAGGGAACGGTTTATGAAAACCGGGCTGCTTTGCTCGAAAATGCCGGTTTATACTGGCATTTGGTTGACCTAATCTGGATTTTTCTGTTCCCGTTATTCTATTTAATACACTAAAAAGCAAAATCATGTCTGAAGAAAAACATCATATTGTACCGTACCGGGTTTATATAATTGTTCTTTTGGGATTACTGGCGTTAACCTTTGCCTCAATAGGGATTACAAGCATCGAAATGGGTGAGTTAACAGTTGCAGCCGCTCTTATTTTTGCGTGTATAAAAACATACCTGGTTTTAACCTGGTTTATGCACCTGAAGTACGATAAAAAATACATAGCAGCTATGGTTGCTTTTGTATTTCTCCTGTTTTTTGTTGTGATAGTTATTACGTTTTTAGATTACTTATACAGATAACTGATATGTATAGTCCGGAAATTACACAAGCATCCAATTTTGTACAAGGCGTCGATACTGCATTCCTTTTAATATTGGGTATATCTTTCTTCTTCCTTATCGGGTTAACGGTAGTAATGATCTACTTTATTTACAGGTACAACAACAAACGAAATCCGGTAGCAACTCAGATACATGGCAGCACATCACTCGAAATTGTTTGGACGGTTATTCCTTTTATCATCACAATGGTAATGTTTTACTACGGTTGGGCCGGATGGAAACCCATGACAAAAGCCCCGAAAGACGCGATGGAAGTTACGGTTTACGGGAGGATGTGGAATTTTAGTTTTGAATATGAAAACGGAAAACGCACCGATACCCTCTTTTTACCAATTAATCGACCGGTGAAATTAAACCTGGTGGCAATGGATGTTTTACACAGTTTATATATACCGGCATTCCGGGTAAAGCAGGATATGGTTCCGAACAAGAAAAATAATTTTATGTGGTTTGAACCTCAAAAGACAGGTATTTATGAACTTTATTGTGCAGAATATTGCGGGTTGCAACACTCGTACATGTACACTTTTGTAAAAGTGATGGAGGAAGCCGATTTCAAGTCGTTTATTGCCGACACGGCCCGGGTTGCAACTGCCGGAATTGATTCGCCAACAGCAACCGGAAAACGGATTATGCAAAACATCGGTTGTTTTGCCTGTCATTCTATTGATGGAACAAAACTGGTTGGCCCAAGTTTTAAAGGGATATGGGGGGAAGAACAAACCGTTGTTACAGGTAAGGAAACCCGGAAAGTTACCGTTGATGAAGAATACATTAAACGATCAATTTATGATCCGAATGCCGACGTTGTTGAAGGCTATATGAAGGGATTAATGATTACGTACCAGGGGCAACTTTCGGAAGGCGATATTGCAAGTATTATCGAATATCTGAAAACATTGAAGTAGGATATTTTGAAATCAAATTTTCAAATCATATACGAACTGGGCAAAGTACGTATCTCTTTGCCCGTTGCTTTATCTGCCCTCACTGGTTATGTAATGTCCACTGGAGAATTGAACGCTCAGGGCTGGCTTTTGGCGTTGGGAGTTTTTTTTATGTCGTGCAGTTCGGGCGCACTCAATCACTGGCAGGAAAGCGATATTGACGCCAAAATGCCCCGCACTAAAAACCGGCCTATACCTTCAGGAAAAATCAGCCGGAAAGGAGCATTTTTAGTTGTTGCAGGTTTTGCTGTGGTTGGTT
>CAMTWS010000194.1:0-11449 GCA_947085485.1 uncultured Prolixibacteraceae bacterium | reverse complement strand
ATTTAGTTCAACATTTGCCAATACGGCTGATCCAGTATTTGTTACTATCAATTCAACTTTTTTTTCTTCTCCTGCTGTTAAATGACCGCTAACAAGTCCCGTAGGGGTATTCAAAACCAATTCATAACTGCCGGTGATTACCACTTCCAGCTCAAGTTCTGCCGATGTTGAACCAGATACGGCTCTGACAGGTATTTTGTATTTTCCTGCCTCTGTCATCGATGGTGGTTTTACTTCGTATGTAATATCTTTGGTGCTGTTTGCCTCAACTTCGGTTGAGGTTGCCTGCTGGTAATTTGGTTTAATTAAAACCGTCCATCCCGGTGGAGCATCGGCCATAAGTGCATATTGCTGATTTGTTGCTGTTTGATTTTTTAACACTGCTTTAAATGAAAACGATGAATTTGAAGTACCCTCCATGTTTTTTTGATCACAAGTAAGCTGGGTTTCGTTTGAACCCCCGACAGAGACATTTATTTCCAGCGGCAAAGTTATGTTTTTACCTGTTTTGGCATAAAACAGGTAGTTTCCCTTTTTTACCTGGTAAGGAACATCAACTTTTAAAGTTACTGTTTTTGTTTCTCCCGGAAGAGTTGCCAATTTGCGGACGTCGTAACCACCAGCAGTCAAAGTGTAATTCCACGATCGGGGAATATTGGTAATGGTAATATTTTCGTCCCTGATTTCTTTGCTTTTGTTAATGATATCGATTGAATAAATCACCGATTTTCCCGGTGAAATCGTAATTTTTGTGTAGGGTGTGTACAATTCAAGACTGTCTTTGGGTTGCGCTGCCAGGTTATGAATAACAATAATTCCGAAAACAGCAGTGAATAAAAATCGGATGTAAATCATTACTTCTTTCATATTAAATCCTCCTTCAATAAGTTTTATCTGTTCTTTTAACTAAACGATTTAAAATCATAACATTTAAAATCAGTTTTGAATGGGTAAATATTTCAGATTTTTACTGTACGTTAAAACCAAACAGGTAATGTAAAAAGCTACATCAACTATTTGCTAATCAAACTCATTACCGACACAAATACTTTTTCGGCTAAAGTTTTACTTTTGAACCAGGTATCCTGATTTTGGTTACTTTCAATGACAAAATTTTCCGTATCGGTATAATAACCAACTATTTCAACTTTCTGCATCAGGTTGTTCCCTTCAATAGTTAGCCTGTGAGTTGGCATAGTACCCGGTTTTTGATCAGTAAAACTTTCATCGGTCAAATTTGCAATTTTGCTAAAATATTGTGCAACAAGCGCCGAATCTGCCTCCATTGCCCCTATCATCCATTTTTCGCCTTTCTTTTCCAAAACGAACGAACTATCGGCAGGGTAATTAAAGGTTAATTTGGTCCAGTCGGTTTTATTCGATTTAATTATGGTCCGGTCGCGGAAGGAATTCAGGTTCCTGTCGAATGACATGGCTAACATCCCATCCACTCCGTAAACTTCCTTGTGGTTGGCCAAACGAACATAGGAAGTCATATTACGGGGATCCTGATAGCTGAATTTTCCAATTACAATATCGGCGAGTACAGCAGCGCCTTTTAACAGTTTCACCTCTGTTCCAAGGCTGTCGGTGACTTCAAATTTTCCCCAGTTTTCTTTTTTTGTAGCAACTACACTTTTGGGTTTCAAACCGTTTAATTCAGAAATCATTCTTCCGGCGGTTGACTGGTCAGCATTGTATTTCTTTCCCTTCGATTCAACTTTCCAAAGGTCATTTTCCTTAAATAATTTTATAAGGTTTCCATTGGCAGCATTTGGGTAGATTTCAATTGATGTTACCTCATCAGCAGATACTTCCACCAAAACGCTTTTAAAGGTACGGTTTCCTTTTCGCGAATCCATTAATTCAACCAAAACAACAATGGCAAGTAAAACCCCGAAAACAGATACAAGCAGTTTATAATTTATCTTTCGAAACATGTTTTCAAATTTTAAGATGAAACTATCGGTTATAATTTTCACTTCTTCGTTTTTCACGAATCAGACGGTTGTGTTGCGAACGAATTATTCCGTATGTAATTATCAGCAGCACAGGCAAAAGTACATTCAGCCATTTCAGGAAATTCTTTTTTCCATCTTCAATCTGGTACAGTATTCGCGATGTAATTCCACGGGTGCGAAGTTCAATTAAACCGGTGTCGTCTGAAAGCCAGTCGATGGCATTTACCAGCAGGTTTGCATTGTCGGGTGGAAGTTGCTGCGTCTGCTGACCCTGACCGTTTACAGCAAAATCACCATCGCCGATTACTATCATTTTTGCATTTTTCTGTCCAGCAATTTTACCCTCAAGAACTCCCGCAACAACAATGCTTTTCATAGGAAAGTCAGAATCGGTCCATTTTTTCTGGATATTGAAATAAAGTGGAGCAGATTGTGTTCCTGATTTTTCGGAACTAAAAATTAAAGGAGTGAAATGCAAGGTTGAATCGCCGGTATAAAAAACAGGACTGGCAAATTGCATGATTACCGTTTCCAGACCTGATGAAACCGGATGTTTTGCAAAGTGGGTAAAAACTGGAAGGTAAGGAAATGAAAGCTGCGTTGAAAATGAGAACGTTCCCTGCTGTTGAACCACATTTACCGAGCCACAATTGGCATCGACAATGAAATTCTTTTCAACCTGTATGTTTTTACCAGAAAGCCATGTTTCAAGGCTTGTATTAATTTCATTGCCCATCCCTTGCTGCAAATCTCCATTTACACGGTTTATGGCCACAACCATTTTTCCACCCTGTGCCAAGAATTCGTCAATCATTTTCAGGTGTTTTTCAGGAATTGAATCGGTTGGTGCAATCAAAACAAGCGTTTCGTAACGGGCAAGATAGGTTGAATCGGTTATATTAACTCCTTCCACTTCGTTTAAAACATTTAATGCCTGCATAGCCTGTTGCATCATTGAAATTGAAGGTTCGCCATGTCCTTGGATAAAACCTACCAGCTTTTTCTCTGCAACAGTTAGTTTTTTCAGACTCGATGAAAGTGAATATTCCATGGCTGAGCCGGGTTGAATAAATGGAATTATTTCAGTTTTTTCGCCGTATTTTAATGTTGCTCCCAGGTATGCCTTTTTCTGCACCGATTGGTCTTTTTCACGAACATTGATAACCACCGGAGATATACCATGCTTTGTGGCTTCATTCTCAACCTGCGGATCTTTATTCGGATTAATAAATTCGTAAAGAATTTTTCCATGTGAGCGGGTTGCGTATTCCGAAAGCATCTCTTTAAAATCAATCCTCGTTTTATCGATATTTGGAGGAAGCCCTTCAGAAAAATAGGCGGTAATGGTTACCGGATCGTTTAATTCGTTTAGAATATTTTTTGTAGCATCGCTCAATGTATAACGGCTATCTTCAGTTAAATCAATTCTGAAGAAAAAACGGTTGGCCAGGATATTAAGTAAAATCAGAATTCCTGCAAGCACCAAAATATAGGGTAATAATGTTTTTTTTCTGTACATGACAATTTACTTTTTAGTTAACGGTTCGTTTTACCAAAACTGCCTCAGCGCTGATTATTCCCATAAAAATGAAGGAAAGAAAATATACAACATCTTTTGAGTCGATAACGCCACGCGAAACGGATTCATAATGTGAAGAAAGACTGAGGTAGCTAAACACATTGGCAACTAATCCTGACATATTTGAAGCCAGAAAACCAAAAATTATATGGAAGAAAATACCTATAAACAGTGCCAGCAAAAACGCGACAATTTGATTATTTGTGATGGTACTTGCAAACAGCCCGATACTGATGTAAGCACTGCTCATCAGCAATAAACCCAGGTATCCGGTCCAAACAGCTCCATGATCGATAGGGCCGAGTTTCCAGACTGTGATATAATAAGGCAGTGTTAAAGCCAGGGCAACCGCAATAAGAATAAGTGTTGCCAGAAATTTTCCCCACAAAACCTGCCATTCCGAAATAGGTTTGGTAAGCAACATTTCAATTGTTCCGGTTTTACGTTCTTCTGCAATTTGTTTCATGGTTAATGCGGGAATAAAGAAGAAAAGAGTCCAGAAAGCAATGCCAAAGAACGTTTGCAGGCTGGCCTGGTTCACAAAAAATATATCGGAACCGTAAAGCCAGGTAAACAGGCCACTCAGGGCCAGAAAAACAATAATCATTATGTATGCGATGAGCGAATCGAAAAACGACTGTAACTCACGCCTTGCTATCATCCAGATTTGTTTCATGTTTTTAAAAATTAGTCGGAAGACCGGAGACCGAACTCGGAAGTTTATTTATAAATTCTGTAATTTGACTGTCTTCCAATATTTTTCATTTTTTAAAATGTCTCAATACTCAATACTAAAAATCTCACATTCTAATTCTGAGTCACCTCGCGGAAAATATCCTCCAGTTTGGTTTCGATAGGAGTTAACTGAGTTACAAACCAGCCTTTTTTGACACAGAGATCGAAAATAGCTTTTGCTGAATTCTGTCCTTTATTTGAATGAACTTCAAAAAGGGCTCCCTCATTTTCAACAAAGTCAACCAGTTCAACCGAAGGCAATGATTTTAATGCAATGAAAGCATCGTTTCGGGTTGCATTACCAATCTCAACTTTAAGGAGTTCATTTCCCTGGGCCTGTCTGCGTAACTCTTCAGCAGTACCGTTGGCAACGATTTTTCCATTGTTAATAATCAGGATCCGGTCGCAAGTGGCTTCCACTTCAGCAAGAATGTGCGAACTAAGTATTACAGTTTTTTCGTGACCAATTTTCTTGATTAGTTCCCTGATTTCCACAATCTGGTTGGGGTCCAGTCCCGTAGTTGGTTCATCAAGAATCAGCACTTCAGGATTGTGAATCATTGCCTGAGCAAGTCCAACCCGCTGTTTGTAACCCTTTGAAAGTTCCCTGATTTTTTTGTGTTTTTCACTTTTCAGGCCACAAACCTGAATCATTTCGGTAACCCGATTTTCAATCTGTTTTTTTTCCACGCCATGCAATCCGGCAATAAATCCGAGATAATCGATAACAGGCATGTCCTGATACAACGGATTATGTTCAGGTAAATAACCGATGAATTTTTTTACTTCTTCCGGATTCTGATTTACAGAAATTCCACCCACTTCAATGTCACCTTCATTTGTTTCGAGATAACCTGTAATGGCTTTCATGGTAGTAGTTTTCCCGGCGCCGTTTGGACCGAGAAATCCGAGAATTTCACCTGTTTTTACCTGAAAACTTAACTTATCGACCGCATTCTGACGGCCATACTTTTTTGTAATTCCATCAACAATGATATCCATATTTATTGTTAAAAAGATTATTTTTCGGGGGAACGAAAATAAAAAAATTCTGTTTTTTAAAAATAGCAGATGGAGGGCTTTTAACACAATTTAACGACCATTTTTATTATTGAAATTAACTTAAACTTTTTTAAGAATTAGGATTATTTTATCAGATTTAATGTTGATTCCTGAAATCAATTATTATGCAATAAACCTCTAATAAATAAACGAAAAAAAACGATTGGTTTGTTACATATATTCATTGCAGTAATCTCCAATATAGTTGGTATATTCTTTTTCGTTGACGAAGGCAGTGGGGAGTAAAAACGATTAGAAATTATGGCTACGGGCTGTAAAATCAAATCAGAATATTTCAGGTAAATTCCCAAGGTCAGGAAAAGCAGCGACGAATAAAAAGAGTGAAGGGTTTATAAATGCCCGATTTTATCTTTTTATTTTCTGCCGAAGATCAGCTTGAATTTTGTTCCGGACATAAATCAGTTTAAATTTTCCCTTGTAGCTGTCGCGCTGGTCGATTTCGAACTTGCCTATGGAATTAATGAGTGGCGTAAGCTTTTCGAAACCATAATTTCGCGAGTCGAAGTTGGGTTGTTTTTTTTGCAGTAAACTTCCAACATCGCCCAGAAATGCCCAGCCATCGTCGTCGGCCAAATCGGAAATGGTGGAAGAAATAAGCCTGATGACTTTAGGCGTAATTTTATCCAATTCAATTTTCTTTTCTGTTTTATCAGGAACCAGCGTACTCTCGTTCTCTTTCGACTGTTTTTTCAGGATTTCGATGTAAATGAACTTGTCGCAGGCAACTATGAAAGGTTCGGGTGTTTTCTTTTCGCCAATACCATAAACTTTCATTCCGGCTTCGCGCAGCCGGGTAGCCAAACGAGTGAAATCGCTGTCGCTTGAAACGATGCAGAAACCATCTACCTTTTCGCTGTACAAAATATCCATCGCATCGATAATCATGGCAGAGTCGGTGGCATTTTTACCGGTTGTGTAACCGTATTGCTGAATAGGTGTAATCGCATTTTCGAGCAGCAGGTTTTTCCATTTGGCAAGAATAGGTTTGGTCCAGTCGCCGTAAATTCGTTTGATTGTCGGGTTGCCGTATTTGGCAATTTCTTCCATCATCTCTTTTACATAGGCCGATGGAATGTTGTCGCCATCAATTAGAACTGCCAGTTTTATGTCGTTTTCCATATTTTATATCTTCACAATACAGGAATCGGGCAGCCAGCCCTGGTTTCCGTCGGCAAGTTTAATTTCTTTCCAGGTATTTACACTGTCGGTAATTTCAACTTTCAACCCTTCGTAAATCAAAAACAGATCTTTGCCGGTTACTGCCGGAGCGCTTTTTACGGTTACCCGCGGGCAAAAAACAATGGCGCTGCGGCGTTCATCAATTTTCTTTTTTTGTTTCGAGGCAAATGAAAAAGTAAATCCTGAGAAAATCAGCAGGAAAATTCCAAGTAAAAATGAAATACGGCGGATTGAAACGATTCTGCTAAAGATAAACAACCCGGTTAACATCAGGAAAAGTATAAATGAAACAACGCTGATGTATGACCATGTATCGGAAGGGTACATATTAATCACCGAAGTGCGCCAGCGAATATAAAAGGGCAGGGGAAGCGGTTCCATGCTGGTGACAACAAACTGGTTGGCCATTTTGATATTGAAATCGATATTTTCGTCGTTGGGAGCGAGTACTTTTGCACGTTCGAAATTTAAAATGGCTTTATTGTAATTGCCAACTTTGTAGTAGGCGTTTCCTAAATTGAAGTACAACTTTGCCGATACCTGTCCGGTAAGCAAAATTTGTTCGTAGTTCGAAATTGCCTGCTGGTAATCTTCGGTTGTGTAGAAAGCATTTGCTTTTTCCCAAAGCTGGGTATTGTTGTCCTCTGAGTAAACTGCACCGGAGAATAGCAATAGAATTAGAAATAGATATCGTGTCATTTTCATTTTTGACTGGAACATATTATGCATATTTTAACTTTGCTTTCGGTTCTGGTATTTCCCTGCCTAAAATTTTGGCAGTTTCTATCCATTCTGCAATTACCACTTCGGTATTTTGAAGAGCTGTTTGGTATGTATCCCCATCGGCCATGCACCCTGCAAGTTCTGGTACTTCAGCAATAAACGACTGATCTTCTTCACTCCAGAAAATTATGATTTTGTATTTTATATTTTCCATTTTTACTTTAACATTAAATGGTACTTCAAAACTTTAAACATTAAACTCTGAACTCCGAACTCTGAACTCCGAACCAATTCTACCTTTTTATTTGTTTTTCCATCAGTCCCATTGTCGTTTCGGCCTTGCTGTACAATTCACTCCTCGCTCCAGAGCCACCGGCAGGTGCATATCTTGCATATTCGCACTGGTCAACTACCGATACAAAATCATCGATAACCGTCTGCTCCAAATTCTTTTTCAGCAATCCTGCCACAGCCGTTTCGCGGTTTAAATCGGCAATTGGTATCCCCAGTTTATCGCTCAAATAACCTTCGAAAGCTTTTAAAATCGACTCATGGAATGCCTCATTGTTGTTTTGTTTCATAAATCCGGCTGCGGCCCTTAAGCGTTTTCTGGCAACTTTGTTTGCTTTTTTGTTGCGCATCAAAGCAAGATTGGCATTTTCCTTGGCCTTTTTCCGGTAGGTGAAAAACAACAATAAAAATGCAAATGTACTGCCTCCGTAAAGCAGGTAAAACAGCGGAGTTCCAAAGAAGGTATAACCTTTTGCTTCCAACCCCGGATCACCTTGTTGTATATACCGGATGTCCTGGCCAAGCAACTGAACATCTTCTTTTCGGACTGAACCAACAACCGTTGCCGATTGATCCCCGGAACCTTTTTTAACACGAAGCTGATAAGCGCTTGTTGATTTGGTTTCGTATGATCCCGTTCCGGGATTAAAATAGGTAAATGGTATTGCCGGAATTGTATATTCTCCTTCGAACCTGGGCTGGAAAAGATATTCGATGGTTTTTGTACCAGATACGCCACTGCCGGTCGCCGAAACATTATCGGTTGTTTTTGGATCGTAAATCTCAAAATCTGATGGAAGTTGAAGTTTAGGGGTATTGATTAACCTGATATTTCCGGAACCACTGATTGTTACTTTTAACGTAACGGCATCGTTGGTGGTAACATCTTCGCTGCTAACTGTCGATGTAATGTTGAAATTTCCAACACCACCCATAAAATTGGCAGGCGAACCGGGTAAATCCCTCACGTTAACAGTAACAGGGCTACTGGAAATTTTTGCTTTAACCGTTCTGAAACTGTTAAAAAAATCGTCGAAAAAACTGCGTTGTTTTACCTGTTGCTGCACCAGCAGCGCCATGGTAAAGGGTTCGACGGTGAGTTTGCCTATTTGTTGCGGAAACAATATTGTTTTCTTTAAAATGCCTACCTGATAAATTTTGTTGTTATATACTTCGCGTGTAAAATTAACCTGTTGCGGTATTTCAATATCCTGGGTATAAAATCCTTCGTAAGTTGGAAGGTTAACTTCGTCGAATCCGGCAATGGGAATATTCGGGTTAATATACAGTTTAACGGTTGCTATAATTTGTTCACCCTTGAAAACATTTTGTTTGCTCATTTCAACACGTACAAAAAGATTGTCGCTGCCCAGTTCAACATTTTGAGGGGTTCCCTGTGGTTGTTCATCTCCACCTGATCCACCGCCTCCTGCCTGCGGTTGGGCTGGTTTCGACTGTGCCTTTACAACTTGTATCTTTATCGAATTCGATTCAAAAATTTTTCCTCCAACTTCAATTGAGGCCGGGCGTAATTCGAATGTCCCTTCCTGTTTAGGGCGCAAAATATAAGTAAATCCGTATGTCACTTCCTGTGTTGTTCGCCCGTTTATGCTGGAAATGCTTGTAGATTGGCTTGTACTTGGCCCCATTAAAACATCGAAATTATTCTCAATTCCGGGTGGCAGTTTTAAATTGCCCCCCCTTTCGTTTAGGGTAAAACTCAACCTGAATTGTTTGCCAATTTCCACCGCAGCCGGTGCGCTCATGGTAAAACGGGTTTGTTCTGCGCCGGCTACCGCTGCAGTTAAAAAAAATAGAAAATATGTTGCAAACTTTTTTATCATTTTTCCTGTCCGTACAAAATTACCATTCTTTCTCAGTTCTTGCCCTTTTGGCCTGCAATGCCTTTGCTTTTTTTACTTTATCCTGAATGTCGCGTTCGTCGTTTTGTAAAACCTGCAACAATTGTTCGGCATTTTCTTTCGAAATTTTGTTTTGCTGTGGTTGTTGCTGCTGCTGGTTTTCTTTATTCTGCTGATCCTGGTCCTGTTTGTCCTGCTGATTTTTATCCTGATCCTGCTTCTCTTTATTTTGATCCTGTTTATCCTGATTTTTCTGCTGCTGTTCCTGTTTCTTTTTCAGAAGTTGCGCATAAGCCAGGTTGTATTTTGTATCTAAATCGGTTGGATTCTGGCGTAAAGCCTTTTTGTACGACTCAATACTTTCATCGACTTTCGAGTTCATCAACTGACTGTTTCCCATGTTATGATATGCCCTTGCTTTCTCGACCGGAGTTTCCATTTTTTCGCCTAATTCGCCAAATTTTCCGGCTGCTTCATCAAACCGGTTTTGTTTATAAATGGCATCGGCAAGGTTGAAATTCCATTTCAAGTCGTTGGGTTTTTTATTCAGCGCTTTTCTGTATTCGGTTTCGGCGTTGGCAAATTTTACAGTATCTATTTTAGTGGTATCTTTAGCCGCCTCCATATATAGCTTATTACCGCTTCGCACATGTTTCCTTTCGTTCTGGCCAAAAGCGGTAACAAAGAGCGCGATAAAAATTGATATTATAATTATTTGTTTCATTTGTTTCATTTGTTTCTACTATTTAACTGTAAACAGTTTAATGTTTTTCAGGAACTTGTTTTTTCTTTCGAGAATTACAAACTCCAACAGGATCAGGATCAATCCTATTGCAAAAAAGTATTGAAACTGGTCGTCATAATCTGAATAAACAAGAGATTCCATTTCGGTTTTTTCCAGTTTATTAATTTCGTCAAAAAGGGTGTTGATCCCTACCTGCGCGTTATTGGCACGCACATACACCCCATTTCCGGCAACGGCAATTTGTTCCAGCATGGCTTCATCCAATCTTGTGATAACTACATTTCCCTGGTTGTCTTTTAAATATTCCTTCTGACCGTTTCGCAGAACCGGAATAGGCGATCCCTGGGGCAACCCCATTCCAATGGTGTGGACTACAATTCCGTTTTCAACCGCACTTTTTGCAGCCGAAACAGCATCGTCCTGGTGGTTTTCGCCATCGGTAATTACAATAAGCGCTTTGTTTGCCTTGCTGCCGGGAGTAAAAGAACGCATGCCCAGCCCGATTGCTGCTCCGATTGCCGTACCTTGCTTTGGGACTATCTGGGTATTTACCGAGTTTAAAAATAGTTTGGCCGAATTGTAGTCGCTGGTAATGGGCAATTGTGTATAAGCATCTCCGGCAAAAACAATTAAGCCGATTTTGTCGTTTTTCAGTTTATCTACCAGTCGCGAAATGGCCAGTTTTGCACGATTGAGCCGGTTAGGCTGTATATCTTCGGCCAGCATACTGTTCGACACATCGAGTGCAATTATCAGTTCAACACCTTCACTTTTTACTTTTTTAAGTTTCGAGCCATACTGTGGCCGTGCAATTCCTGCAATGATAAAAGCCAACGCGAGCATTAAAATCAAAAACTTGAACATTGGCCTGAATTTCGATGCAAAGGGCATCAGGGATTTTAATATTTCTTCGTTCCCAAAACGGCGCAAAGCCCTTTTTCGTGCAATGCGCGACCAGATATAAAACAAGGTAAGCACCGGAATGATTAACAATCCCCACAAATATTCGCTATTTCCAAACCTGAACATTTCCATACTTTCCATACTTTAAGGGATATTCCTAAAAATAGTTGTCCGAAAAAACAAACTGGCAATTAAAAACAAAGCGCCAAGCAGCGCAAATGGCAGAAACTCTTCCGATTTGCGACTGTATTGCTGAACATCGATTTTTGATTTTTCGAGTTTGTCAATTTCTTTGTAAATATCTTCCAGTTTTCTGTTGCTGGTTGCCCTAAAATATTGTCCGCCAGTTATTGTTGCAATCTGAGTTAAAAGCTCTTCATCGATTTTT
>CAMTWS010000193.1:0-13740 GCA_947085485.1 uncultured Prolixibacteraceae bacterium | reverse complement strand
TTCTCCAGTGGTCATATGAGCTATGTTTGGAAACAGTTGAATGCGAGACTATTGAAGTGGGTTAAATAGGAGAAGGGCTTAAGTGTTATTGCCTCCATAAAGTGGTTGCAACAAAAACATAAGGCCAATCCTTCATTGTTCCCCCATTGGGAAGTGGCACATCCATGAGTTATTATTAACTTGTGATTTATAAACAAGAAAAGCCGTGTGATGGGAGACTATCAAGCACGGTTCCGTGAGAACGTGAGGGTGAAATTCCCTCGCGTGACTCGATTAGGGCACATAATACCCGGTCCATGAAAGATACCGCAATTTCACTAAGATATTTGGAATTCGAAAAAGACTTGTTATCTTTGGAGATAACTTTTCGCATATGACTAGACAAATAATATTTCATGGAGACTACTTCACCGACTTTTATAAAGAGTTGGATATAAAGGTTAAACAGAAAGTTCAGTATGTACTTGAATTAATAAAGCAGGTTGACAGAGTACCGGAAAAGTTTTTATCTCCTATGACAGGATATGATGGACTTTATGAAATACGAATTGAATACCAATCAAATATTTACCGAGTATTCTGTTGTTTTGACGAAGGAAAGCTGATTGTTCTATTTAATGGTTTTCAAAAAAAGACGCAAAAACACCAATTAATGAGATTGAAAAGGCAATGAGGATAAAGAAAGAGTATTTTGAATCTAAAAAATAAAAACATGACTGATTATAAAGGAATAAAAACATTTGATGAACTTATAGAAAAAGAGCACGGCAAAATTGGGACTGAAAGCCGAAATGAATATGAAGAAGGTGCTCAAATGTTCATCGTAAGCGAGATGCTTAAGGAAGCAAGAAAAAATGCGAATATGACTCAAGAACAACTTGCGATAAAAGCAGGAACCAAGAAGAGCTACATTTCAAAAATTGAAAACGCTAAAGGCAATATTCAATTATCGACACTGATTCGGATTTTCGAGAAGGGTCTAAATAAAAAAGTCGGACTGACATTCTTGTAACCAATTACGCGCCATAATAACACCTTGACGGACAATAAAACCAACCCGTAACAACACCTGCAGGAAATTGGCAGTTCAGTGGTTAAATAAAATTAGTGTTTTTGTAACGTTTCTTAACAGAAAGTTTATTTTTGCACCTCCAAATATGAATAAGATTTTGAATTTAAAAAATAAGAATGAAGTCAGAAGGAGTTAAATTTGTTGAAAAGCCGGTTGTAGTAGAGCCGGTGTGGAAAAAGATAATAGTAGAGTCGAACCTGCCCGAAAGTTTAAGCCCGTTAAGGGAATTGTCGAAAAACCTGTGGTGGGTATGGAATACTGAAGTTCGCGAATTATTTCAATATATTGACGGTAAAATCTGGGAAGAATGTAACCATAACCCGGTGGTCCTTTTGGAAGAAGTGAGTTACAAACGATTTATCCAACTGGAAAAAGATGAACATTTCATTTCAAAAATGCACCACGCAAAATACCTTCTAAATGAATACATAGAAGAAAGAAAAAATCCTGATGGGCCTCAAATCGCCTATTTCAGTATGGAATATGGTTTGCACGACAGCCTGAAGATTTTTTCGGGAGGACTTGGGATTCTGGCGGGCGATTATTTGAAAGAAGCCAGCGATTCGAAAGTTAATCTGGTTGCAGTAGGTTTACTTTATCGTTACGGCTATTTTAAGCAAACACTGGGCATGAATGGCGAACAAATCGCAAATTATGAAGCTCAGCATTTTTCAAGAATCCCTGTTCAACCGGCCCTTGACAGCCAGGGAGAATGGCTTTCTGTTCAGGTAGAATTTCCGGGCAGAAACTTAACTGCCCGCATTTGGCAGGTTAATGTGGGAAGTACCAGGCTTTTTTTACTCGATACCGATCATCCCGAAAATGAAGAACACGACAGGACGATAACCCATCATTTATATGGCGGAGACAACGAAAACAGGCTTAAACAGGAGATGTTGCTTGGTTTGGGTGGTATAAGGGCACTGGACAAAATGGGGTATTATTCCGATTTATTTCACTGCAACGAAGGGCACGCTGCTTTTATCGGTATCGAAAGAATTGCCGGTTTAACAAACAATCAGGGATTAACTTATGCCGAAGCAAAAGAAGTGGTCAGGGCGTCAACTGTTTTTACCACTCATACTCCCGTTCCGGCAGGTCACGACTCATTCCATATTGACATGCTTAAACATTACATGGAGAGTTTCACGGGTAAAATTGGTTTGACCTGGGATGAATTTATCATGTTGGGCAAAGCCAATGTTAATGAAGATCATTTTAACATGAGTTACCTTGCCTGTAACCTTTCGCAGGGAATTAACGGAGTTAGCATGTTGCATGGCCGTGTGAGCAAAATGGTACTTAAAAATCTTTACCCCGGTTTTTTGGAAGAAGAACTTGAAATCGGTTATGTAACCAACGGGGTACATTACTCCACCTGGACCGCCCCGGAATGGAAAGAGATACACAATAAATATTTTGGGGATATGTTCCCGGGTACTCAGCTCGATTTTGAAGCCTGGAAAAATATTTACAATGTTCCCGACGGCGAAATCTGGAACCTGCGCGAAAATCTGCGCCTGAGATCAATCAATTATATAAAAGAACGTTTTTCTGATAGCTGGATAAAACGCCACCAGGATACAAAGTTAATCACCGAAGTTTTGGGGAAACTTGATCCCAAAGCCTTAACCATTGGTTTTGCCCGCCGGTTTGCCACTTATAAAAGAGGCTATTTGCTGTTTCGGAATTTAGGGCGTTTATCGAAGATTGTAAACAATCCGGAACGTCCGGTTCAGTTTATTTTTGCCGGAAAAGCACATCCTGCTGATAAGGCCGGGCAGGATTTGATTAGAAATATTGTGGAAATCTCAAAACTGCCTGAGTTCAGGGGGAAAATTCTGTTTGTGCAGAATTACGATATGAACCTCGCCAAAATGTTGCTCCAGGGAGTCGATGTTTGGTTAAATACACCAACCCGCCCGCTTGAAGCATCAGGTACAAGCGGCGAAAAGGGAGTTATGAATGGCACTTTGCATTTCTCAGTTCTCGATGGATGGTGGGTAGAAGGTTACAAAAAGAATGCCGGCTGGGCGCTTCAGGCTGAAAGGACATTTGAAATCCAGGATTTTCAGGATGAATTGGATGCCGAAACCATTTACAATATTCTGGAGGAAGAAATAGTTCCATCGTTTTATAAACGAAATAGTAACGGAGTACCCGAAAAATGGGTGGGATATATTAAAAATAACCTGGCCCTGGTAGCTCCAAATTTTACCACCGCGCGAATGATCCGCGATTATCACGATCGTTATTATAATCCTCAGTTTGCACGTGCCACCAAGGTAAAGGCCCATAATTTTAAACTGGCCAAAGAAATGGCGGCGTGGAAATACAAAATCAGTACGTTATGGAATTCAATCGAAGTAAAAAACATTGAAATATCAGATGGGATTACCCATAAAATGAAAATTGGTCAGAAGTATCCGGTAAAAGTTTATCTCGATTTGAAAGGCCTGGAATGCAGCGAAATTGGCTTGGAGCTGGTTATTACTGAAAACGAAAATAAGCAACCCACCCGCATTATTGAAGAGGTTGAACTTTTTGCCGAAAATTGCGAGGGAACTGTTTGCTGTTATTCACACGATCTTCATCCCAATCATCCCGGAACATTTAATTATGGGTTCAGGATATTTCCTAAAAACGAAAATCTGCCGCATCGTCAGGATTTCAGATATGTTCGCTGGATTTAAAATTGAGAATTTTAAAATATTTGCCATCACAAAAATTGCATCATAAAATGATTAAGTACAAACGGATTCTTTTAAAGTTGAGTGGCGAATCGTTGATGGGCAACCAACAGTATGGTATCGATCAAAACCGCTTAAACGACTATGCTGAGGAAATAGCAACTCTTGTAAAGTCGGGTGTTCAGATTGGAATTGTAATCGGGGGTGGGAATATTTTTCGCGGATTAAGCGGCGCGGCAGAAGGATTCGACAGGGTTAAAGGCGACCAGATGGGAATGTTGGCTACCGTAATTAATAGTCTGGCTTTGAATTCTGCTTTAAAAAATCAGGGCATAAAATCAAGGGTATTAACTTCCATAAGAATGGAGCCTGTTGGAGAATACTATTCGAAAGAAAAAGCGACAGACGCCTTAAATAATGGCGAAGTGGTTATAATTTCAGGCGGAACTGGTAATCCGTATTTTACAACCGATACCGCCAGCGCGCTTCGCGGAATTGAAATAGAAGCCGATATCATGCTGAAAGGCACGCGCGTTGATGGCATTTATACTGCCGATCCAGAGAAAGATTCATCGGCAACAAAGTTCGATTCTATCAGTTTTGATGAAATCTATAAACGCAATTTGCGGATTATGGATTTAACTGCCACCACCATGTGCAACGAAAACAATTTGCCGGTTTTGGTGTTTAACATGGACCAAAAAGGTAATTTACAGAAAGTTATCAACGGTGAAAACATAGGGACAATTGTACGCCGATAATTTTTTTTAACCAATTTTATAATATTTTAGTGATTAAATTTCATCTGTATATTTTTTTTCTATATTTGCTACCAGTTAATTGAAACAGGCTTATCCTAATGCAAGAAGAAGTTGACTTTGTTTTAGAGCATACCGTGGAAAAAATGAACGCTGCAATTGCGCACCTCGGGAAAGAATTGTTACACATTAGGGCAGGCAAGGCATCGCCGGCAATGTTGGATGGGGTAATGGTCGATTATTACGGGAGTTTGACCCCGTTAAGCAAAATTGCCAATGTGAGTACGCCCGATGCAAGAACAATAGCAATACAACCTTGGGAAAAGGTAATAATACCGGCAATTGAAAAGGCAATTTTAAATGCCAATTTAGGATTTAATCCAGGCAACAACGGAGAAGTTATCCGTATAAACGTTCCGGTCCTTACTGAAGAAAGAAGGCGATTGCTGGTAAAACAGGCAAATCAGGAGGGAGAGATTGCAAAGGTAAGCATCAGGACGGTTCGCAAAGAGGCGAATGAAAGTTTGAAAAAACTGCAAAAAGATGGACTTTCGGAGGATTTGGAAAAAGATGCCGAAAGTATCGTTCAAAAGATGACAAATGATTTTGGGTTAAAAATTGAAACCTTGGTAAAAACTAAGGAAAAAGATATAATGACTATTTAATTGTTTCTAGTTTTCTGTTTTCTGAACATTGTTTAATTGTTTTCATGGCTTTGAGGCAGCTTGTAGAAGCTGCCTTTTTTTTGGTTAAAAGAACCCCAATTCCAGCCTGGCTTCCTCGCTCATCATCGATTTTTCCCAGGGCGGCTCAAATGTTAAATTCACATTTACATTTTCAATACCGTCAACTGCACGGGCGGCGGCGGTAATGTCGTCAATCAGGATATCAACCACCGGACAACCCGGCGCCGTCAAAGTCATTACTATATTGGCATTGTTGTTCTCATCAACATCAACATTGTAAATTAGTCCCAAATCGTAAACATTTACCGGTATTTCCGGGTCGTAAACCTCTTTCAGGTTATTTATAATCAAATCAATTCTTTTGTCCATTTTTTTTCTCTCCTTATCCTTATCCTTATCCTTATCCTAAAATTCTGTTATAAGCAACAGCGTACAAACGTATTTGTTTGACCATGGCCAGCAGTCCGTTTGAACGTGTGGGCGAAAGGTGTTGTTTTAATCCCAAATCATCTATAAAATGAAGGTCGTTTTCGATTAATTCTTTTGGAGTGCGGCCCGAAACAACCCTTAACAGCAACGCAACCAATCCTTTTACAATAACGGCATCGCTTTCGCCACGGAAATTTATTTTCCCGTTTTCCATTTCTGCAACCAACCAAACACGGCTCTGGCAACCCTTAATTAAATTCTGATCGGCTTTTTCTTTCGGATCCAAATCTTTCAAATCATTTCCCAATTCAATCAGATAACCGTATTTGTCCATCCAGTCGGTATAAACCGAAAATTCTTCAATAATATCTTGTTGTACCTGTTCTATGGTCATCGTTTTTTTATATAAGGTTGCAAAGTTCGAAAAATTTTAATTTCTGACAACCATATCACCGTCTCTTATTAAGAAAGAATCAAAATTGGCTGCAAAATGAAACTCATGGTTAACATGAAAAGCGATTTTTGTATTTTTTGGAAGGGAATATGGTTGAAATTACTGCAACTTATCCGGCAGGAAAAATCGGTACTACCACTTCTACCCCTTTTGCAAAGAGGGGTAAGCTGTTTTGAGTTTGTAACTCAGTTATCTATACTTCAATTTGAACATCAAAATCAACTTATTCAAAGCCTCCATAAAAACATCAATTTCTTCTTTGGTGTTGTACATTCCAAACGAAATACGAACGCAACCCTGAATATCGTAGTGCTGCATTACCGTATCGGCGCATAGATGGCCGGTTCGCACTGCAATCCCCATTTTATCGAGCAACATTCCCAAATCATAAGAATGAACCCCTTCGACATTAAATGATATTACGCTTGATTTTTCGGGAGCCTCACCATAAATTTTGATTCCGGGAATCTCTTTCAACTTTGCAGTGGCATATTCGAGTAAGCCCTGTTCCCATTCTGCAATATTTTGAAGGCCAATTTCATTTATTAAATCTATGGCGGCGCCAAAAGCAATTACACTGGTAATGTTGGGCGTGCCGGCTTCAAATTTATAGGGAATTTCGTTAAATGTTGTACCATCAAACGACACTTCCGAAATCATTTCGCCGCCGCCCTGGTAAGGTGGCATTTGTTCGAGCCAACTCTTTTTACCATACAGAACTCCAACTCCGTTCGGGCCGTACATTTTGTGGGCTGAAAAGGCGTAAAAACCGACATCCAATTTTTGAACATCAATTTGCAAATGCTGCGCTGCCTGCGCCCCATCAACAAAAACAGCTATATTACTTTCGCGGGCAATTTTTGTTATTTCTGAAATGGGGTTAATCGTTCCCAAAACATTGGAAACATGGGCAACTGCAATCAGTTTTGTTTTTTTATTGATGAGCAAAGGAAGTTTTTCAAGGTGAAGTTCACCTGAACCGGAAAATGGAAGTTTCACCACTTTAGCGCCTTTTCGTTCGGCAACCAACTGCCAGGGAACGATGTTGGAGTGGTGTTCCATTTCTGAAACGATAATTTCATCGCCTTCGTTAATAAATTTTTCGCTAAAAGAAAAGGCAACCAGGTTCGCGCTTTCGGTGGTTCCTTTAGTAAAAATTATCTCTTCCCGAAATTCGGCATTAATAAAATCCTTGATTTTGATGCGCACAAGTTCAAAATCTTCGGTGGTTTTATCGGCCATAAAATGCGCGGCGCGGTGGATGTTCCCGTAATAATCGTTATGCAGTTTTTCTTCGGCCATTAACACCTGAACTGGTTTCTGTGCCGAAGCCGCGCTGTCGAAATAAATAAGTGGCTTATCGTACACCTTTTGGTGTAAGATCGGGAAATAACTTCGTATTTTAATGATATCGTAGTTCATTTCAAATTAACTTTCGCAATTGTACGCACAATCGTGGCAGCGGGCAACTTCTCCCCTTAACCGTTTTTCAATAAGTTCGTCAATTCTTTCCCGGAGCGCTTCAACTTTAATTTTCTGGATCACTTCGTGGGCAAAGGCATTCATCATCATCATCCTGGCTTTTTCTTCGTCGATGCCACGCGCCCGCAAATAGAACAGCGCCTCTTCGTTGATTTGCCCAACTGTAGCGCCATGACTGCATTTTACATCATCGGCATCAATAACTAACTGAGGTTTGGTTTGCATGGTTGCCGTATCGGTCAGCAACAAATTATTGTTCCGCTGGAAAGCATTTGTTTTTTGCGCATCGCGGGCCACATGAATTTTTCCGGAGAATGCCCCGGTCGATTTATCGTCTAACACATACTTGTAAATCTGGTTGCTTTGGCAATGGGGTTTGGCATGAATAACCTGTGTAAAATTATCGATATGTTGATTCCTGTCCAAAAATGCCATTCCAAACAGATTTGCTTCAGCGTTTTCCCCATTCATAACAAATTTCAGGTTATTTCGGATTAAACCGCCATGAACCGATACCGTATGCGAAGTTACACTTGAATTTTTTTCCTGCTGAATAAAAACAGAGTTGATGCTTGCTGCGCCGTTGTGATGGTTTTGAATTGTATAGTAGTCAAGATGGGCGTTTTCTGACACAAAAATTTCGGTAACAGAGTTGCTTAAATACTGATTTAAATTGAGTGTGTGGTCGCATAAAATCAGTTTGACACTTGCCCCCGGTTCAATTACTATAAGATTTCGCTGGGTCGAAAAAGTATCTTTTTCAGATTTTAGCAGATTAATAATCTGAACCGGATTTTCAATGTTTACATTTTTTGGAATGTAAAGAAAATAACCATCTTTTGCCAGGGCAGTATTTAAAGCTACCATAGGATCTGTGCCGGTTTCGGCTAATTTTGCATAGTATTTCCGAACAATTTCGGGATTATTTTTGGCTGTAATTTCAAGGCTTTCCAAAACAGCGCCCTCGGGCAGTTTACCCGATTTTATGTTTTTTTCGTAAAACCATCCGTTAAAAAGCAGGGTGAGGTGAGTATTTAATTGTGGTACATCGCAACTGAAAATTTCGTTTAAATTGGCATCTGTTTCTTCCCTTTGATGCACAAATTTGAAGTCGGGCAGAAATTTGGGTTGCAGGTTTGTGTATTTGTAGTTTTCGTTTTTACGCGTTGGAATCCCCTGCATCACAAAATTTTGAAAAGCCTTATTTCTTTCGGCATTTAAAATACCCGGAGAACCTTCGAAAAGCTGCTCCTTCGCTTCGTTATAATGGCCGATATATTTAAGCGATAAATCCGCTTTTTCAATAATAACACTCATGTTAATTCCCGTTTTCTTTTTTAATCCAGTCGTACCCTTTTTCTTCCAGTTCGAGAGCAAGTTCTTTTCCGGCCGATTTTACAATTCTCCCGTTATAGAGTACATGTACAAAATCGGGGACAATGTAATCGAGCAGGCGTTGGTAATGAGTTACAACAATAGTCGAGTTTTCTTTCGTTTTAAGTGCATTTACTCCATGTGCCACTGTTTTTAGCGCATCGATATCCAATCCTGAATCGGTTTCGTCGAGAATAGCCAGTTTGGGTTCAAGCAGCGCCATCTGAAAAATTTCGTTCTTTTTCTTTTCTCCGCCCGAAAAACCTTCATTAACCGAACGGTTGGACAGTTGTGTATGCATTTCAACCATGTCCATTTTTTCGCGCATCAGTTTCAGGAATTCCCCGGCGGTCAACTCTTTTTCGCCACGGTGTTTGCGATGTTCATTTACCGAGGTTTTCAGAAAATTTACCATGGGCACCCCCGGAATTTCAACAGGGTATTGAAAACTCAGGAAAATACCTTCTTTTGCCCTGTCTTCGGGAGATTTTTCAAGCAAATCTTCGCCAAAATAGGTTATGGTTCCGGCAGTAACTTCGTACTGTTCCTTTCCGACAAGCACATTGGCAAGCGTGCTTTTCCCCGAACCGTTGGGCCCCATAATTGCATGGACCTCGCCGGTTTTAACTTCAAGGTTGATTCCTTTCAGTATCTCCTGTCCCTCGACAGAAACGTATAAGTTCTTTATTTTTAGCATAGCCCCCTCCAACTCCCCCGATGGGGGAGGGTTAAAAAAGCTCCCTGAAAATGTCTCTTTTTATATGAGGATTTCCCGGAAAGCAATGTATTGTTAATGTTTATTTTTGTTTTATTCATTTTTAATTTCTTTATTCTTATTCTTCCCCCTCCGGGGGAATCAAAGGGGGCTTCTTTTTACCCCACACTTCCCTCCAAACTGATTTGCAACAGTTTTTGTGCTTCAACAGCAAATTCCATTGGGAGCTTGTTTAGAACTTCTTTGACGTAGCCATTTACAATCATCCCGATTGCTTTTTCGGTATCAATCCCGCGCTGGTTACAGTAAAAAATCTGATCCTCGCCAATTTTTGAGGTGGTTGCTTCGTGTTCAACAACCGACGATTTGTTCCCCACTTCAATGTATGGGAAAGTGTGTGCGCCGCAAGTATCGTTCAATAACAGCGAATCGCACTGCGAGAAGTTGCGCGAGTTTTTTGCTCCCGGCATAATTTTTACCAGTCCGCGGTACGAATTGTCGCTTTTCCCTGCCGAAATCCCTTTTGAGATTATTGTGCTTTTGGTGTTCTTCCCGATGTGTATCATTTTTGAACCCGTATCGGCTTGCTGATGATTGTTGGTCACTGCAACCGAGTTAAATTCCCCGGTAGAATTGTCGCCCAGTAAAATGCAACTCGGATATTTCCATGTAATTGCCGATCCTGTTTCCACCTGTGTCCAGCTTATTTTCGATGAAACACCGCGGCAAATCCCACGTTTGGTAACAAAGTTGTAAATACCGCCTTTCCCGTTTTTGTCGCCCGGGTACCAGTTTTGTACTGTCGAGTATTTTACTTCAGCACGGTCGAGCGCAATAATTTCAACAACTGCTGCATGCAATTGGTTTTCGTCGCGCATGGGAGCGGTACATCCTTCAAGATAACTAACATAACTGTCGTCGTCGGCAATAATCAGTGTCCGTTCGAACTGGCCTGTGTTTGCCGCGTTTATCCTGAAATAAGTCGATAATTCCATTGGGCAGCGCACTCCTTTCGGAATGTAGCAAAACGAACCGTCGCTGAATACTGCTGAATTTAAAGCTGCAAAATAATTGTCGGCAACCGGAACCGATTGCCCTAAATATTTTTTCACCAAATCAGGGTGTTCCAATAGTGCATCGTTAAACGAGCAAAAAATTATACCCTGTTCGGCCAGCACTTCTTTAAAAGTGGTTTTTACCGAAACACTGTCCATTACAACATCAACTGCCACACCGGCAAGATGTTTTTGTTCTTCCAGCGGGATTCCAAGTCTGTTAAAGGTATCGATCAATTCCGGATCAACTTCATCCAAACTGTTGAGTTTAGCCCTTTGTACAGGGGCGGCATAATAACTGATACTCTGATAATCGATGGGTGGTATTTTCAGATATGCCCATTCGGGCATCTTCATTTTTTGCCATTTCCGGAATGCATCCAATCTGAAATCCAACATAAAACCGGGTTCGTTTTTCTTTTCCCATATAGTGTGAATCACCCCTTCATTAAGCCCAATGTCAATGATATCGGTTTCAATATCAGTAATAAATCCATATTTATATTCACCTTGGGTGACATCATTTAATATCTTTTCCTGATTTCCCATTATTCTTGTTCTCTAAATTAATAACAACAGTTGTTTTTTACTGTTTAAAATAAATTGCAAAGATATAAAACAATGGGTAATTTTACCCCGTGAAAAACTTATATAATACTTTTATGTCTTAAATTAACAATGAGTAAAGAAAAGCAACAAACAAACATTTCAGAGTTGGGCGAATTTGGACTGATTGACCGGTTGACAAAGGATATTCAGCTAAAAAACAGAAGTACCGTTAAAGGAGTTGGCGACGATGCTGCAATTTTGGATTACGGTGATAAACAGATTGTTGTTTCTTCTGATTTGTTAACCGAAGGCATACATTTTAACCTGATGTATGTTCCTCTGAAGCACTTGGGCTACAAGGCTGTAATTGTAAATCTTTCTGATGTTTGTGCGATGAATGCTGTTCCGAAACAGATTGTGGTAAATATTGCATTGTCGGCTAAATTTTCGGTTGAGGCGGTTGAAGAGTTGTACTCCGGAATTCACCTGGCCTGCGAAAAACACGGCGTTGATTTGGTAGGCGGCGACACTACAAGCTCGTTAACAGGATTAACGATTAGCATAACTGTTTTGGGCGAAGTTGAAAAGGAAAATGTTGTGTTAAGAAGTGGGGCCAAACCAAACGATTTGCTTTGTGTGACTGGTGATTTGGGTGGCGCTTACATGGGATTGCAATTGCTCGAACGCGAAAACGAGGTATATAAAGTGAACCAAAATATGCAGCCCCAGCTATCGGGCTACGATTATATCTTGCAGCGGCAATTAAGGCCCGAAGCCCGGATGGATATTATCTCAGCATTTAAAAAACTGGGTATAAAACCAACTTCAATGATTGACATATCCGACGGGCTTTCATCAGAAATCCATCATTTGTGCAAAAACTCGAATTTAGGATGTAATGTGCATGAAGATAAAATTCCACTCGATTTTCAGACAAAAAAAATGGCGGAAGAAATGAATATCAACCCGCTGGTTGCCGCCCTTAACGGGGGAGAGGATTACGAACTGCTTTTTACCCTCCCTTTAACCGGTTACGATAAAATTAAAAACGACCCCGATTTTACCATCATCGGCCACATGACTGAATCTGCTGAAGGAGTGAACCTGATAACCGGCGCGGGTTTCGCAATTCCATTGTTGGCACAGGGCTGGGAGCATGGAAAGTAAATGTATTTCTGGTTAATGAACTGAACATCCGAGATATCCGGATTTTTAGTTCACGAGTGGTGAAAGAGGATTTATTCAATTGAAAATTCAAAAAGTATCTTATTGGTTTAAATTAAAAACCCAACCCCCAAAAGAACGCCAAATGAAAAGTGCGACCCTTGGTTGTCAATACCAAAACCGGCCATTGGTTCCAACGTGAATACTGTGAAATTTATAATAGAAGTGAAATATACAAAAAATAAAACCCCGGTTATTAAAGCCGAAGTTTCAGGATAAAAGTATGTTTTCAGAAACTAATCGGGAAAATAACCCCTGATAATTCCCCTTTTCGAATCTTTTACAAAAAGCAGTATCTCGTCCCTTTCCTGGGTTGCAGGCATTTCTGCTTCAATAATTTCGACCGCCTGCGAAGTATTTAACCCTTTCTGGTAAATGTACCTGTAAATATCCTGTACTTCGCGGATTTTTTCGTTGGAATAATTTCTGCGGCGAAGCCCGATGGAGTTGATCCCCACATACGAAAGGGGTTCGCGGGCAGCTTTAATAAACGGCGGAACATCTTTTCTGACTAATGAGCCGCCTGCAATCATTACATGCGAACCAATATGGACAAATTGATGAACTGCTACCATTCCGGCGAGTATAACAAAATCGTCGATAATAACTTCGCCGGCAAGTTGTGTATTGTTTACCAAAATAACATTGTTTCCTACAATACAGTCGTGGGCGATGTGCACGTAAGCCATAATCAGGTTGTTGTTTCCCACAATTGTTTTACCGTTTGCAGCTGTTCCCCTGTTAATGGTCACAAATTCGCGGATGGTGTTGTTATCGCCAATTTCGAGGGTAGTATATTCTCCCCTGAATTTTAAGTCCTGTGGGATTGCGCCGATTACTGCTCCCGGAAAAATTTTACAATTTTTTCCGATTCGTGTACCGGATAAAATTGTTACACCCGATCCAAGTCTTGTACCTTCGCCTATCGCCACATCCTGATCTATAGTTACAAAAGGTTCAATTACAACGTTATCGGCTATTTTTGCATCCGGATGAACGTATGCTAATGGTTGTTTCATTATTTAATTCTTAACTGTTTTCGTTTTGTTTAACAATTTGTGCCGTAAATTCACCTTCAGCAACAATTTTTTCACCAACAAAAGTCACACCTTTCATGATGGCTATTCCTCTTCGAATCGGCGAAACTAAGATTAATTTGAAAATTAAAGTGTCACCGGGGACAACTTTTTTTCTGAATTTAACATTATCAATACGAACAAAATAGGTTGAAAATTTACCTGTTAACTGACTT
>CAMTWS010000192.1:0-13110 GCA_947085485.1 uncultured Prolixibacteraceae bacterium | reverse complement strand
CTGAAAACAATAAGGCCACTTGTTGCCAATGTGTTTACACCCTGAACATTGCAATATCGTTTGGTGTTGTTGCTGGCATCATTAATAAATTGAACAACAGAACCTGCTGAATTCGTGTTGGCAATGGTTAAACTTTTTGCTCCGATTAAATTTACCCTTCCATCAATAGTAACGTTGTTTGCACCGTTTAAATTAATTATTGGTGCAGCAATGTCCCCGGTTATACTTAATCCCGAACTTGTTGGATAAATGGTAACCGAACTGTAATCAGCACTGCCTACGCCGCTGGCATTGAGTTCGGCAGTAGCCGTTCAGTAGTGCTGGTTGTTATTTGCAGGATGATATTTCCGGTGATACTACCTGCATTGATATCATCAAAAGCCCCTTTCAGCGTAGTATAATTACCTCCTGTACCCACAGTAACGATAGTTTGTGAAACGGACTGCTGCGCAAAAACTGATATGCAAAGTAAGCAGGCGATTAAAGAAACAGCTTTTGCTCTTGCTGCCGAACGATAAAAATGATGGGTAAAATAATTATAAAAGGAAAATATACCAGCAATATAATATCCGACATTAGAATTAAATTCCTTGTATAATCTTTGCCCTTTTCTCATGCAGAATTCTTTTAGCCATAATATTTTATGACTCCAACAACAATGTTCTCACCCTGATTTTGCAATAATAATGTAAAAATAACTGATTTTATAAGATTTACAGGGCAAACGCATTATAAAAACAAACAATTCTATGGTGATAACTAATATGTATCAAATCAACTATCAGCCTCCAAACACAAAAGAGACAAAGAATCAAATGCAAAAAATGAACAAGGAACAACAGAAAATATTTGACATAATTATGCATTCAAAAAGATAATTTTCAGGGTCCCATTGACGAAAACAGGCCCCTTAACGAAATCAGCAAAAATCATAATCGTTTTGATTTGAAAACCAACAGAACAATAATATACTGAGTAGTAATACTCAATTTGTTGAGTAAAATGCAAATCTTTTTCTTTCAATTATGAGGCAACCCAAAATTTGAGATTGCATACAATGGAAAAACTTCAATATTTGCATATCTTGAAAAAGGTTCGAGTGAGCAGCGGATTCCTTCGGATAGATTCTTTTTTTCAAGAAATATATTCAGACTTTGCATTGAACCGCGGGTTCCGGCTTTTACTTCAACCGGGGTTAAAACGCCATTTCTGATAATTACATAATCAACTTCGGCCTGCGTTTTTTGCTCTTCGCGCTGCCAGAAAAACAGATCGGATTTACTGTAAAAGCCGGAATATTTGATAAGTTCCAACCCAACAAACATTTCAGCCAGGTTTCCTTTGTTTACAAAATCAACGGGAGTTGAAACCAGGAAATCTTCAACCTTAAGTTGGTGCAGGCTAAGCAGCAAAGCCGTATCGATGAAAATGAATTTTCGTATTTTGTCATTTGTCTCATAACCAAGTGGCTGGCCATTTGATGAAGTATGTGTGACAGAAATAATCAACCCTGCCATCGCCAGCATTTCAAGCGCCATTTTCACCTGTTTTGAATCGTAACCAAGGCCAACGTTTGAGAATTTGAACTTTGTGCCAATGTTTACAGCGACAGCGGTAAGCGTGTTTCGCAATAGCTGAGGGTCAACCCTTTTATGATATTTTGCAAAATCGTCGAAATAAGAAAGAACAATATCGTTATGAACTGCCTTGCACTCTTTGTAATCCTGTTTTTCAATCCAGATTTTTACTGCCGCAGGCATTCCTCCCGTCAAATAGAAATACCTGATTTGTTCTACCAGCTTGTCGTGTAAAGGAGCTGATAAAGGCATATCAGGCGAAGCACTTTTCTTTGCTTCAATCAGGCCCGAATAGCCCTGCGCGAGTAAAAATTCGTCGAATGAAAAGGGATACATGAACATCGATCTGATTCTTCCGACCCCAAATGAACTAAGGTTTTTCAGGGCAAATTCAAGCAATGATCCGGCTGCAATAACATGAAGTTCAGGAAAATCTTCGTAAAAAAACCGAAGTGATTGAATCGCACTTTCACAACTTTGAATTTCATCTAAAAAAAGTAAAGTTTCGCCGGGAATAATTGGGGTTATAAATAAGGCAGACAAGTCGTTACATATTCGTTTGGGAGAAAGGTCGCCCTCAAAAACCAAATGGGCATTTTTATTTTTTTCGAAATTGATTTCCAGAAAATACTTAAAATTTTTTCCCAAGTTTCGCACTGCCGATGATTTTCCAACCTGTCGGGCCCCTCTTACTAATAAGGGTTTTCGGTGTAAATCTGCTTTCCATTTTAACAATTCAGCATCAACCGATCTGGCAATATATTTATCTGATTTTTCCACTGTGATGTAATTAACTAAAATTCAGTGGCAAAGGTATGCTAAAATCCTGAAATACGTATCGTATTATTCATGTAATTTCCGAAAATACGTATCGTAAAATCGTTGTTATTTCCGAATATTCGTACCGTAAGAATGGCCATTTCGCCGAGAATTCGTACCGTATCAGTTTTATTCCTAAATTATTTGCTTAAAATTATACTGGTATTTAAACGGTTTACATCGACAAAAACTGATATGTACCGCTATCAACTTTCAGCAGCCTGTACCCGTTTTCATCTTTCAGAAATTCAATATCTTTTGATTTTGTAACAGGTTTGCCATTTTCCAAAACCTGTTTTTCATTCATCAGAGGAACATAAATGGTGGCTTCGCACCCAACCGGAACTGTAACCTGTATTGAAAATTGGCTGATTTCCTTTTTCCAGTAAATTCCGGCTTCACCATACGAAGTTAGGTTAAAGTACTTTGTAAAAGTAATATCACCTGCTGGCTGAGGTTTGAAAATTATGTGCCTGTAACCAGGTTTATCCGGGTCGGCATTCATTCCGGCCAGTTTGCGGTAGTACCATGCAAGACCGCCGCCAAACATGGGGTGGTTGTGCGAACCTTCCTCGCTCCACTGCTCGCGGGTGGTTGTTGAGCCAAGTTCGAGCCAGTGGCCGTAACCGGGTTCGGTGCGTTTGTTCATTGCTTCGAAAGCCAGGTCGTGCATTCCGTTTTCAGCGAGTACTTCGAAAAAGAACTGGGTGCCAAAAATACCAGTATCCAAATGGCCATTGCTGGCTTTTATATCGGCTTTAAGCGCGCTGACAACTCTTTCGTACTGATTTGCCGGGACTCCCATTTTCAGGGCAAAAATATTTCCACCTGCATTTCCGTAAGTTCCTTCTGTTTCATTGTAAAACCTAAGCCAAAATGCCTGTCGGGTTTTTTCAGCTAAATCTGAATATTTTTTAGCCTCTTCCTTTTTTCCAAGTGCTTTTGCAGTTTGAGCCGTAATATCGGCACAGCGCCAGAAGTAAAAAGTGTGAACCATTTCATCGGGTGGTAAATTTCCCGGAGTTACCCACTCGCCAAGGTTGTACCATTTCAGTATTTTGCCATCGTTGCCTGTCCGTTTCGAAAACATAATCCCGTCTTTGTCAACCCAGGTTTGCATGTATCTGATGTATTCCTTCATTCCATCGAAATTGTCAGTCAACATATCCACCGCCCCGGTGTGCAGGTAAAATTCCCAGGGCATAATACAAATTGCAGCGCCCCAGGCCACGCCGCCTCCACAACCCGGTTGCCAGGGGGCACCGTTGGGCACGTAGCCGGTTTCAGGGTTTTGCGCCCCGAGCATGTCGGCAATCCATTTCTGGTAGAAGGCTTTTGCATCGAAATTGTGCAAAACAGTAACACAAGCCACCTGTCCATCGCCTGTATATCCGTTGCGTTCGCGGTGCGGACAATCGCTGGCAATTCCTCCGTGCATATTGTCCTTTTGACTTTGTTTCCAGATTTCGTTTATTTGGTTGAAAAGCGGATTTGATATTTCGAATAGTGCCGATTCATGCACTTCGGTATATACCGATTCGGCAATTATGTTTTCGGGTTTAAGCTCACCGTACCAGTTTTTAATCTCTGCACCGCTAAAAACAAACCAGTTAAAACGGGGGGCATAATTTTCGTTGCCTTTTCCGCTAAATATGTAGGTGTTATCGCCGGAGTAGAGGTTGCCATTAAACGAAATATCAACCTGGTGGCCTGCCGGGGCCGAAACGTTTTTCAGCCTTACCCACCCCGAAATCTCCTTGCCAAAATCAACAAAGTAGTTTACATTTTCCATTTTTTCAATTTTTACAGGCTGAAGTTGTTCCATTACTTTATCGGCGGGCGAAGTGTGTGCAACCAGCTTACCAAAAGGCGCTTTACGGATGGCAACTTTTTCCCAGTCTGTTTCATCGAATCCGGGTTTGCACCAGCCGGTTTGTTCTATTCTTGCATCGTAAGTTTCGCCGTAAAAAACCATGTTTTTAAGAATTGGGCTTTGGTCAGCTTTCCAGCTTTGGTCGCTCACCACAATTTCCTCTGAGCCGTCGGTATAGGTAATGTGCAACTGTCCGATGAAACGTGTCGTTCCGTATCCTTCGCACCAAAATATTCGCGGATTGTAAAAACCATTTCCAAGAATTGCCCCAATTATATTTTCACCTTTCAACAATAGTGAAGTCACATCATAAGCCAGGTACATCACTTTATATTCTCTGAAATTGTCTTCAACATTAATCAGCATTTGCCCCAGCAACGGACGTTTCCCGTAGTTGGTAATGTTGGGAACCATAATGTCGTTTCCGGCTTTCTGACCGTTTACATAAAACTCGAAATAACCCAGCCCGGTAACAAAAGCCACAGCACTTTTTACCTTTTTTCCGATGTTGAACGATTTCCTGAGCATCGGGGCGGCCGGGCCAAATTCGTCAAATTTCTGTCCCGGATAATCAGGGCGTTTGAAATGTTCTTCACCCTCCCATGGGGCGCCAATCCATTTAGCTGTCCATTCCATTGGATTAAGGATTCCCATTCGCCAAAATGCGGGTTCGCTCCACGCCGAGGCTTTCCCATTTTTATCCCAAACCCTGACCTGCCAGAAACATTCTGTGCGCGATTTTAGCGGTTTACCGGCGTATTTAATCCGGTTCGATTCGTTGCTTTCAACTTTTCCACTGTCCCATAAATCGGGTTTAGCAAGGTTTGTTTCCGAAGTGGCAACCCTGATTTGCCAGGCGGTTTGGGTTTGACCGCGTTCGCCTTCGCCGGCAATATTTACCCAGGCCAGCCGCGGTTGCAAAACATCGACAACTGCAGGATTTTTGAGATATTCGCAAGTCAGTTGGGTAGGGGTTATTTTGGCAAAAGTTTGCATTACAAACAACATTGCCAAGGAAATGGATAACAATTTAGTTTTCATATTGGTTTTTAAAAATCATTTCAATATTAATGGAAATAATCCTGATTTTTGAAAATCATATCTTTTTTTGAAAATCAAACCTGTTTCAGGTCGTGAAAAATCTAAATAGGCATGTATCATAATTTTATTTTACCTTGTATATCTAAATGTATTTACGCGTAATTACCTTGTATAACTAAATATATAATTTATAATTTACCTTGTATTTATTAAATCATTTTATATATTTGTTGTTTAAATAACATTAAATGAAAAGGTTAGTTATACAAAAACTTGTTGAATGGAAAAACGATTTTGCCCGTAAACCGCTTTTGTTGCGTGGGGCACGACAGGTTGGAAAAACTTATATAGTTAACGAGTTTGCCCAAACTCATTTTTCAGGGAAATTTCATGTTTTCAATTTTGAAAAAAACCCGGAGTTGAACCGAATATTTAAACCAAACCTCGATGTAAAAAGAATTCTGGCAGAATTGGAATTGGTTTCAGGAAGGAAAATTGTAAACGGTGAAGATTTGCTTTTTTTTGATGAAATTCAGGAGTGCCCAAAAGCAATCATGTCGTTACGATATTTCTATGAGGAAATACCTGAAATTCATGTTATTGGCGCTGGTTCGCTGCTTGAATTTGCTTTTCGGAATATCTCATTTCCGGTAGGCAGGTTGCAATTAATGTATATGTATCCGCTCACTTTTTCTGAATTTTTATGGGCCATCGGGAATGAAATACTTTCTGAAAAAATTGGCAACCCGGAAGAAAAGTTTTCGGAAACAGTTTTGTCGAAAATCAACGATGAGATGTATAAATATTTTATCGTTGGCGGAATGCCTGAATGTGTGCAAACTTACATTCGGACTGGAAGCCTGCTGAAAGTTATTGATATTCAGAATGATTTATTGGCAACATTCCGTCAGGATTTTTCAAAGTATGCAGGGCATGCCGACCGGCGTTGTTTGAACCAGGTTTTCAGTTCGGTAGCAAAAAATACAGGAAAACAAATAAAATACGCAGCACTCAGCGATGAATTTTCTATTCCAACTATTAAGAGAGCCTTTGAAATGATGGAAATGGCCAAAATTTTTACGAAAGTAAAAGTGGCTTCTCCACATGGAATTCCGCTGGAAGCAACCTCCTCGGAAAGTAAGTTTAAGACTGTTTTTCTCGATATTGGGCTGCTATCGTACATTAATGGTTTTTATGCCGATACCACATTGCCAAAACATAAACTCATAGCGGCTTTTAACGGTCAAATGGCCGAGCAGTTTGTTGGGCAGGAAATCAGATACCTTAAAAACGAAAAACTCTATTATTGGGCAAGGGATGCTAAAAGCAGTACGGCAGAAGTTGACTACCTTGTAGAAAAAAATAATGATATTTTACCGATAGAGGTCAAAAGTGGAAAATCAGGAAAAATGAAAAGTTTGCACCTGCTTTTAAAGGAGTTTCCGGAAATTTCCAAATCGTATGTTTTAAACGAAACCAACTACGGAGAAATTCCTGAACAAAAATTGATATTCAGACCGCTATATTATGCAATGAATCTTTAAAGACGCGTATTACCCCCTCAACGGGAGCGGGCGATTCAGGTTGCCGGCCAGAATTTCGTTGGCAAATACAATGAATGAGGGGAAAACGAAAAGTAAAAACAGGGAGAAAGGTTTTTTTGTCATTGGTATGATTCGTTAGTAAACTTTTCAATTTCTAATTTTTAATTTGAATTAAAGTTTTATCAGCCTGATTGCTTTAATCAAACCGGCTTCATTTTTCTTTTTGTTGATTAATTTCAGCGTAAGGTTTTCCTGGCCGGCTTTTAATGAGATTGTTCCGATAGGAGTCCACGCCCATGTTCTTTCAACCGATTCAGTCCGTTTTACATAATCGCGGTCGGGCAGAATAACGGATTCAAATGCTTTGTCAATGTAAAAAGGAAATGAATCTGCCTTCGATTTAAAAAGGAATTTACTGCCTGTGTCATTTTGCGTGCAGCCATAACTTAGCTCAACCCTGTATTTTCCTGCCTGCTGCATGTTCAGTTTCCAGTACACCGAATCGCCATTTTCAACCCAGTTTTCGGTGTGCGACTGGTTGGGATGGATACTTGAAAACCTGACTTTTCCTGATAAAATGGCATCCTGAACAGGCAAAGTAATACTTTTTTCTTGCGGAAAACCTGCTTCAATGGTGGTTTGAGGCTGATAACCCGATACCATTTCCTGCTCCCATTTTTTATATTCAGCGGCAAGTTTATTTCTGATATCAGGAAATTTGTCAGCAATATTCACTTTTTGCGAAGGGTCGTTCAGCATATCGTAAAGTAAAGTATTTCCATTTTCAATTGTCAGGCGGTAACGATTATTCCGTATTGAACCAGCCCTGCTTTGCAATGGATATTGTGGCTGCCGCGAGTAAATATACCTGTCGAAATTTACGGCTTTTTTGAAAATGGTTTTGCTTAAATCAACACCATCAATGGGTAAAACCGGTTTGTAATTAATTGCGCAAAGTTCCAGAAGCGTTGGAAACAAGTCGATTCCCTGCGCCAGTTGAGCGGTGGTTCCGGCTTTTATCGTACCCTGCCACGAAATATAAAACGGCGTACGAACACCACCTTCGTCAACCGAGCCTTTTTTGCCCTTCATCCCGCCGTTGTAACGAAATGTATTCGGGCCATTATCAGATAGAAAAATGACGATTGTGTTTTCAATAATCTTCAATTGTTCCAGCTTCGAAAGAATCAGCCCGATATTTTCGTCCATATTTTCCACCATACCGTAAACGCAGGCAAGTTCATCATCAAGTCCTTTTGTTTTGTACTTTTTGAAATACTTTTCGGGAACCTGAAAGGGCGAATGCGGAACATTGTACGGAACGTAACAAAAAAATGGTATGTCTTTGTTTTTTTCGATAAAACCGAGCGCCTGCTGAGTAAAATAGTCGGTTACATAACCTTCTGATTTTACCTCTGCATCGTTGTGCTGATAAATAGCATCATAATAATAACCGAAATGCCCCACCATAAAACCAACGTATTCATCGAATCCCTTGCGGTTAGGGTGCTGCAGATAATAGGCCCCGTTGTGCCATTTGCCAAAACATCCGGTGGCATAGCCGTTTTGCTTCAGAATTTCGGCAAAAGTGGTTTCACGCGGATTTATGTTTTCGTAGCCCTGCGAAACCGACGAAACTCCGGCACGAAGAAAATAGCGACCGGTAAGCATTTCGGCGCGGGTAGGCGCACACAACGGGCACACATAAAAACGGTCGAAACTCATGCTTTTTTCCGCCAGCCGGTCGAGCACAGGCGTTTTAATTGAAAGGTTTCCGTTGCTGCGAATATCGCCCCAACCCATATCATCGGCAAGAATCAGAACGATATTGGGCTTTTCTGGTTTTGTTTCAGCAGAAAAACTGTTCCCATGCTGAAAAACAAAAGCCAGCACAAGCATTAAAACATATAATTTATTGAATTCTGACATGGGATTACTTTTTATATTCCGGATTTGGCACGGGCATCTGTGCATTTACCGATTCGCGCCAATTCACAAGGATTTGGTGCATTTCTTTTGTTTTTTCGGGTAATTCATCCGCCAGATTGTGTGTTTCCGAAATGTCATTTTTAAGGTTATATAATTCGAGTGTACCGGTTTCGTAAAGTTCTACAAGTTTATAATCGCCTGCCCGGACTGCGCCTGCCAGACTGCCCAACTGATTTGAAAAGTGCGGATAGTGCCAAAACAGGTTTCTATCCGAATCTGACCAATTTTCAGGTTTTAAAATGAGAGGCGCAATACTTTTCCCGTCAATGTTTTTTGGTAATTCACCTACTCCGGTCAACTGGCAAAAAGTGGGCAAATAATCGATGCTGCTGAAATAGTGAGCCGAATCGGTTTGGTGTTGAATCTTCCCGGGCCAGCTAAAAATAGCCGGAACACGTATTCCCCCTTCGTAAATATGGCCTTTCCATTTGCGGAGCGGCGCCATGTCGGTGGGTGTTGGTCCAAGTTCATCGAGGCCAAGTCCGCCATTGTCTGATGTAAAAATTACAAGCGTATTTTCAAGTAATCCCTGTTCCCTTAGGGTCTGTAAAATTAAACCCACTCCGTCATCAATGCTTTCCACCATTGCCGAGTAATACGGATTGAACTTTCTATCCGAATTTCCATATTTCCTGAAATACTTGTTAAGTTTATCGCCGCGGGGAACAATAAAAACATGCGGAGCGGAATATGCCAGGTAAAGGAAAAACGGCTTTTTTGCATTTTGCTGAATAAACTCAACTCCGTAACCGGTTAGTTTATCGGTAAGATATTCAGTTCCATTATCGGTAAATTCATTCTGATACGAATCGAGAAAAATGGAGTAGTTATAATAGTCGAGGCCGTTTTTCCCAATCATTCGCGAAAAGTCGAATCCTTGTTCCCACGGACTTTGTCCGTTGTCATTTCCAAGGTGCCATTTGCCAACCATTGCCGTTGAATAACCTCTGTTTTTGAGCAATTCTGCAATTGTAATTTCCTGTGCTTCGAGCCAGGGTTTCCATTTGGCAGGCAAAACCGGCGAATTTTCCCCTTTACGTTCACCTTTAATAAAATTGGTAAGTTGCAACCGGGCAGGGTATTTCCCGGTGAGAATGGAAGCACGGGTAGGGGAGCAAACCGGACAGGCTGCATAAGCCTGTGTAAACATCATTCCGCTTTGAGCCAGTTTGTCGATGTTGGGTGTTTCGGTAAACTGATTTCCGTAACAACCTAAATCTTTCCATCCCATGTCATCGCAGAGGATGAAAACGATGTTGGGTTTTTCATTCTGTTTTTCAGCCGAAAAACCAATTTCAACCTGAAAGAAGATAGTTGAAAAGACCAATCCAATAATCAATAATTTGTTGAATTTCATTTTATTACGTTTTAATCTACATCCATTTTTTCTTCGAAACTTCGGTGTGAAACAGCAGGTAATTGTAAATCAGTTTAGCCAAAGATTCATCGATAAACGGAATGGTAATTGAGCCTGAAGCATTCATTACCCTAAGGCTTGACAGCGATCGTTTTTTTAGAAAAATGGATTGGCGAAACTCAACAGCCAGAATTTTATGTAGCTCCATTTGCGTCCACTGATGCGAAATGGCACCTTTCGAAACGATAATCTGTTCGTTGTTCATGCTGAAATATTGTTTTTTCAGGATCAATGAACAATAGAAAGCCGAAGCAGGAAGCCAAACTAATACAGCCAGCCAGTAAATCCATTCACTGTACAGAAACGGCGCTGATAGTATCACCGGCAGCCAACCATAAATAGTCCATAACCGGCGGAAATAATAAGGATTTGAATAGATTTTTAAGGAGTCAGAAAATTTATCCTCGCCAAACAGATCTTTTTTCAGCAGTTCCAAATGACCGGTTAAACAGCCGGGCACATCAACTAATTGTTCGCGCCTGTTTTGACCGCTCACTGCCTGTTTGAAAATGATGTGATAGATGCCGAAAAGTTGTTTTACAGGGCCGGTTTCCCAGTTTAACTCCTGCACTTTGCCATGCGGAATTATCACATTTCGTTTATTCATCAGTCCCGATTCGATTCGATATGTCCCCTCTTTTTTCAACAATTTGAAATCGAAGTATTTAAACACGGTGTAAAAAAGCGAAAAAAGTATTGAAATGATGGTGAAGAAAACGACAAGAAAGGTAATTAACGCCCAGTTGGAGTTCGACAAAAAACCGATAAATTCGTCGGAATATTCCTCTGCCTTTTCCTTAAACATATCTTGTATTTGTTGAAAAATCTGAAACCCAAAAGCAATAATAATTAAACCGGTCCGCAAATGATTCTGGCTGATGCCAATTTTCAACAAATCTGTTGGCGTTAATTTTAAAATCAGTTCCTCTGAAACTTCAGTCAATTCGTTTTGTTTTTCAGAATCAAATACCTCCTTTTTAATTTCGCCCGGGCGCAGTTGATTTTGCAATTCGATTGAAAACGATTTTTCCAGCGCCTGAATTTTAAGTTCTTTGGAAACAGATCCTGCCGTGTCGATTTCGAGTGTAACTACATTTAAAACCTGTTGAACAAGATTTTGTTTTGTGTTTACGTTTTGTATGCGATCGAGCGGAATGGTCAGTGTTTTTTTCCGGAGATAACCTTTCTTTAGAACAAACTCGCCATTGGCAACATAAAAAATGAAGTTGAGGTACCAGAGAATGGTATGGACAATTAATATGGCCAAAACAACAATTACCGAAATTCCTAATACCATTACGTCATCGAAATATTTCTTTTGAAAAACTGCAACCAGAATTATCGGCCAGAACATGCTGATGAACTGTCGCACACTAAAAATAAATATCATGATCAGTCCTTTTACCGATTGCCGGGTTGGCGCTGTCAAATCAGATTTACTCATTCTGATTGATTTTTTCGGATATAAATGCTTTCAGTTTTTGGGCGTCGGTTACAGTGAGCCCCGGAATTGAAAGGTCGCTGGCATTTCCGCCTGCCGTATATATTTTTACCGATGACAAATGAAATATTTTTGCCAGTACCCCCTGGCTGACTTCAACATGCTGAACACGGTTAAACGGCACAGAAATCTGTTTGTAGTAGATTAACCCGGTTTTGTATGAAATATCCCTTTCGCGCAGCAAGTAACCTTTTTTGGGAAACCCCAGCAGGGAAATTACAACCGTGTATGAAATTAACACCACTATTCCGGAAATAATTGCAACTAAAATTAAACCCGGCAGTTTTTCTTCGGAAAGGAAAAGAAATGAGATTAAGCCTCCTGCGAGTACAAGGGCAAAAACAGATATCCGGATAAAAATTATTTTTAAATAATTCTTGTCCAACTGATTAAAATCTTCGGGCGCTGCCTCGGGTAAATTTTCGGGCAAAAGAATTGTATTTGTAAAGTTTTCCATATCAAACAAATTGAATTTATTTTGATTGCATTTTTCTCATTTCAAGGCTTAACCAAAAATAAGGTCAACCCTTCCAGGGGCGTTGGCGATTGAGGTTGCCGGCCAGTATTTCGTTGGCGATGTTAACATCTTCCACCATCTGAAAATCGTACATTCCGGCACACACAAAGTCGGCCCCGTTTTCGAAAGCATACCTGAACCCGTCTTTTGGATGAATCGACCCGGCTGCCATTACCTTAAATCCAATCACCGGCTGCGGCAGTTCGTTGATGTACCGGATGGTTTCTTCGGGCGAAAAGTCGAATTTGTTGTCGTGCCATTCGGGATTGTTGGCGCTCCAGTAGTTGTGGTGGTGCATGGTTTTCATCCAGAAATCGGTTTGAAAACCAATATCGACACAAGCTTTTACGGTTTCAATTTTATGCGCGCCAATGCCAACCAGCAACCCGTTTTGCCTGACGAAATCCATTACTTTTGCAATTACTTCGGGTTTGCCGTTTCCCATATAATAATCGGCCGTTTCGCCCTGAATGTAACAGGCAACAGCGCCGGTATCGATGGCCTTTTTCACCTTGTCCATGTACTCGTTGATGGGCATAGGCGATGCGCCTTTGTCGTCGTAATTCAATCCGGCACAATCGGATATAAACTGGATTTTGCCAATACCGCGTTTCCAGTATTCATCAATTAATGCGCACAGAATGGGGTTGGTGAGCAGGGTGTTGATGCCACATTTTTCAGCCAGCAATAGTGTGGCGAATATTTTTTCTTTTTGGTGATACGCTTTCACCAATTGCGAAACGTAAATCAGGTCGCGGGAGTGTGCCCACCCCGAAAGCAGGTTTCCACCCAGAATGAGTTTGCTGAACGGAATATCCTTGATTTTTCCCAT
>CAMTWS010000191.1:0-27080 GCA_947085485.1 uncultured Prolixibacteraceae bacterium | reverse complement strand
TGCAGCTCGCAGCGAAAGCTGCAAAAAGCATATATCGGAAAACCCCAATCGGTATTGGCAGAAAAATTTGGAAAACCAAAAACTGTATTCGACAATGGAGTTGAGAAAATTTATGTTTACGAAACTATTACAGAACTGAAAAGCACCGAAATAAGCCAGGCAAAACTTACTCTCGACCCGATGGTTTCGCCCATGGTTGAAAAAACAGAACGGTACTATTTTACTGTGAAAGATGAAAAAATTATTAAAGTAAAATTGGAAGAGGAATACGAGCGGTAGAATGATTTTTTAAAATCAAAACGATTTGAGTTTAAATAAATTTTATAATTTTGCACTCACGTTTTTTTGAAATAATTATTGCCCAGATGGTGAAATTGGTAGACACGCCAGCTTGAGGGGCTGGTGCTCGCAAGGGTGTGCAAGTTCGAGTCTTGTTCTGGGCACAGAAAGTAAAAATATTAAAACGCAATTAGCTTATTATCAGGTTATTGCGTTTTTTTTATTTATTAAATGTTTCCCGATATTTTACTTGACTAAAATAGATATTGAATTATATTGTGGTTAAAATTATTAAGAAAGAAGCTTCGTCAAAAGAAATTATTAAATGAAACAAACACAAAAAGGAGCCAGATTTTAATCTAACTCCCTGATTTTCTTGTTGAGCGGGAAACGGGGGTCGAACCCGCGACCCTCAGCTTGGGAAGCTGATTAAATAAAATTATACTAACCTGTTATTCAATTATTTACAAGCTTAAGTAAAATCATTTATAAACAATTTACAAGTCAAAAATCGCAAAAATCCACAGCCTTAAAGACAGAAGTTCGCATTTAAATTCGGTTAAATTTGGATTAAAAATTATATGAAATAATTTTTATTTTAATGGTATTTAAAACCTTAACCTTCCACAAATGAAAATTCACAACCATTTCCCCTATCTATCTGTAATAGTCCATTTCTCTGTCTTATCCCTCTCAATCCTCTTTAACATATTTCAGGTCTTTCAATTTCTTAATGTTATTATCTATGGTAGTTGCACCAACATGGACAGATTCACTTAAAATCAATTTTGTTATCTAAGGATTCTCAAATATCAAATACATAATTTTCATTTGATTTCACCTTGAGGTACAAAATGCTGGCTATTCCATCGTACATCGAAGATCAGGAAATAAAACCATATTAAACTTGGCACTCCAAATTAACGTGAGTTTTGGATATAAACATCAGATTGTTAGCAATTTAATAATGGGTTCGATATAATTAGTCAAAAAAAAGGGAGCTTAACCCAAAACTCACGTTACAGTAGCAAAATTTTCAGCTGCATTGTCTTTTCGTTTCCTTCTTTTATCTTCATTAAAAGTCGTTATGAAAAACTTTTCATAACGACTTCAGGGTGCTGAAAACCGACCTTGACCTGCGCCCCATCTACCATCAAAACGACCAATCCCGCATGAAGCAGGACACCTGCACCTGGGTTTGCTGGCCTACCGGCTGGTAAACACAGTAAGGCACCAGTTAAAGAAAAAAAGCATTCACAGCGGTTGGCGCGAGATTGTCCGCACAATGACCACCCAAAAAGCGGTTACAACTTTGGCCCAGAACGTACAAGATGAGGTCATTATGATACGCCGATGCTCTGAGCCAAACCAACAGGTGCGACAACTTTACGATGCCCTAAAATACAAATACGCACCCTTTGTAAAAAGAAAATCCGTAGTACACAAATCTGAACTCGACGACTGCCAATTTATTGAACAGCAACATTTACGTTCGGATTAGCTGCAAAATGGGTTAAGCGTTTTGGCGCGCTAAAAGGGCACTCCGGTCAAGTAATAAAAAAGTTAATATTGACATTATTACTTGAGGAAAATGTTCTCTTATTGCACTTTATATTCAGTTCTGTTTAATTCAATCCGATCGAAATAATGCTGCAAAAAATAATACCCCATCGGCCTATATTCACAACTTCTACAATTTTCCTGAAATTATATCTCCCCCATTCTTGTAAATCCGGTAAAGATCAACGTATGGATCGTTACGAACCTCTTTGGCCGGATCGTAATCGGGATTTGCTGTTGGCCAGTATTTTTTCTCGACGTTTTTCTCCAGGTAGTTCATCAACTCGGCAAACAGTTCGCGGGTTTTATCGGGCATTTGGGTTGCCAGATTATTTTTTTCGCCAATGTCTTTTCTGATGTTGTAAAGGTTCAGCCTCCCATACCAATCGAAAATCAATTTGTAGTCGCCTTTGCGAATTGCAGAATGAGGTGTAAAAGGAAGATTGTCAGCCGGATTCTTATAAACCACACTTAGCGGATAATGCCAAAAATAGGTATCGCGGGTATAACTTTTTCGCTTATTCTTCGGGTCTTTTAACAAACCGGCAATGCTCTGTCCGTCGATTGCATGAATTGGTTCTGTCTCTCCGGCCAATTCCAAAAGCGTTGGAAAAAGGTCGTTGCAATCAACCGGAATATCGCACCACTTTGCACCTTTCACTTTTCCTTTGAAACTTATGATTAAAGGAACCCGGATGCCACCTTCATACACATTGGCTTTTTGCCCTGAAAGTGGTGCATTATTCGTAATCACTTCATTCTTTCCTCCTGAACCGACTGTAATTCCACCGTTGTCCGACATAAAAACCACGATGGTATTCTCATCAATGCCCACTTCTTTCAGCTTTTGCATGATGCGGCCAACAGAAACATCGAGATGCTTGACCATAGCAGCATAAGTAGGATTAACATGCCCATTCCAGCCTTTGCTTGTTTTGTTGCTAAATCGCTGTATGGTTGAATCGGGTGCCTGCCATGGGCTATGGACCGAAAATTGGCAGAAATACAGAAAAAATGGCTTCCCATCCTTGCTTTTCGCCTGGCGGTCGATGTAATCCAACGCCCGTGTGGTAAGATCATCCGTCAAAAAATCAATCCCCTGGTCTTCTCCGGCTTTGCCTTGAAGCAGTTCATTCTGGCGCATTTTTGGAAAGTGCTTCTCTGTCCTGTCCCATAATTTACGCCAGTTAAAATAAGGTGAACCACCCGCATCAAAGTATGCCAGTTCTTCGAATCCGTGATCCTGAGGCTGATAACCTTCCGAACCGTGGCCACCCAAATGCCATTTCCCAAGAAAAGCTGAATGATGGCCTTTCAACGCTTCAGCAATGGTAATTTCATCGCGCCCACTGTCCTGTGGCTGACCCGAAGGAAGTGCAATCAATGTATTTCCGTTTCGCAAAGCTTCTGGATTAGTGATTTTATCGGCCCAGTAACAATCCTGTTCGTGAAAACCTTCCGGTGGCCGAACACCCTGAACGTAATATGTATTGGCAGTTCCGGCTGTAGCGGTCTGAAAGCCCAGCCTTGAGGCATATTTTCCTGTTAGCAAACTTGCACGTGTTGGTGCGCAAAGGGGGCAAGAATAAGCCTGTGAAAATGCGACTCCTTCTTCTGCCAGTTTATTCAGATTTGGAGTTTCGTAAAACTGTTTTCCGGCAGGTGTTCGGGTTACACGGGTCGCAAAATAATTAATATCCATGTACCCCAAATCGTCGGCGAGAATGAAAATGATGTTGGGTTTTGAAGTTAGTTTTTGAGAATAAGCGATATTTTCTGAAAGCATCAGCGCGCTTAAGGTAATGAGGCCAATAGTTTTAATAATGTTCATGATCTATATTTAATTACGGTTTCGGATATCGGTTCTTTAAATTTTCGGGCATGGCTGTTGGCTGATAGGAAACTCCTGAACTACGATCGCCCTGTGGCTTGTAATGTGGCCCGGTTTTCGTCGATTTGGGAGTATAAACCACATCCCCACTTTGTAACTGCCACCATTTCAGCCAGTCATTTTGAAGGTTCTTAACAACTTCCGGGTTTTGCGAAACAAGATTTTCATTCTCAAGCGGATCATTTTTTATGCGAAAAAGTTCCCAACCGGCTTCATCCACCTCAACCATTGTCCATTCCGATGTGCGGATTGCCCGATTGTCCATAAACTGAAAATAAAGTGAATTTTTCCGTTGCCAGGATTCTGCTTTCAGTAGTGAAAGAAATGACTCGCCGGCAATTTCGTCTCCTGCTTTTTGTTTCAGGAGTTCGTTTACCGTTGGTAAAACATCAATCATATGAACCTGACTATGTTCAATTCGCCCTGCTTTGCCTGTGTTGCCAGGCCACCATGCAATTGCACCTGTTGTAACTCCTCCCCCGTGCTGACTGATTTTATACAACCGCCATGGTGTAACGGCGGCATAAGCCCAACCCGTTCCCGGCTGCCAGTTTGAACCCGCATCTCCCGGAAGTTTCCCCTGGTTCAACATAGCCTTGTCCATTACTGAAAATGAATCGGCTCCATTATCGCTCATAAAAAGGATAAGGGTATTTTCATCAACGCCTGATTCTTTCAGAACCTTCATCAAACGACCAATCCCCTGATCCATCCGTTCGATCATCGCAGCATAAACCGACATTCGCAGATCTTCCAGATCACGTTGTTCCGGAGAAAGTGTTTCCCATGCAGGAAGATTTTCAGGATAATCGGGGAGTTTTGCATCCGAGGGTACTATCCCAATTTCCTTTTGCCGTTTAAATCGTGCCTCGCGAACTGCCTGCCAGCCTTCTGAATATTTTCCGCGGTGTTTTAAAATATCGGTTTTGGAGGCCTGAAGCGGATTGTGTGGCGCCTGAAAACTCAAATACAGAAAAAAAGGTTGATCTTTCTGTCCTGATTTGGGCGACCGAATGAATTGAATAGCCCGGTCGGTAAAGGCATCGCTGCTGTAATAATCAGTTCCAAAATCTGTGAAAGGTTCCCGGTCGAGCCGAAAGTCTTTGGAACCTGCAAGGTGGTCGCCGAATCCACCAAGGAAACCAAAGAAATGATCAAATCCCCGATCCATCGGATCGCCCTGCAAGTGCCATTTCCCAATTAATGCAGTGCGATAACCGTTTTCATGGAGTATTTCAGGCAAAAGTTTTGTTTTACTGAATTCAGGAATGGCCTTTGGCCAATAGTTTCCTGTCAATAAAGATGCCCGCGAACAAACACACATAGCACTGTTATAAAACCGGGTAAATCTTACACCTTCATTCGCCAGCCGGTCGAGAGCCGGAGTGGATAGTTCGCCCCCAAAACAGCCCGGATCGCTGTAACCCATATCATCGGCCAGAATAATAATGATGTTTGGTTTGTTAGCCTGTGCTGGATTCTCTGCAAACGATTGAAATGTGAACACAAATAAAATGGCAATTAAAGACAGGAATATTCTCATGTTTTTATTCTTTAAGTGGTAAAATACGAACTTCAATTATTGCGTTGTCCGGCGCGGATGACTCATAGGATCACCGTCGTCGCTGGTTTTCTTCATCCAGTCGTCTAAGGACTGGCTTAATTTATCGAGCATATTTTTATACTCCGGAATGGCAACCAGATTTTTCATTTCATACGGATCTTTTTCCAGATCGTATAATTCTTCTTTGGGCCTGAAAAAAGTCGCTTTCAGCAATTCGTACTGAACAGAAAATTGCGATTTATTGTTGATGATTTCAGCAAAAGCCCTGTTTCCCCAGGCACCTCCCGGAGTGGCATCCAAACACAACCAGGCCAGACCTTTTGCCTTATTGGCAAACTCCTCATCCTTAACAAACCGTTCAATCGGATAATCGGGAACAATTTCATTACGGAGATTACGGATATAGCGGAAACGTCCATCGGTGACAGTTCGGGTTGGATAGTATTCATCAACAGCAGGGCTGTGGGCATTGTGTTCCGAAAAGATAAAGCTTTGTCCGGAGGTTTTGATTTTGCCTTCCAGTAACCTGCGCAACGAAATTCCCTGAACTGTTGTCGGAATTGTAATTCCTGCAAAATCCAAAATTGTGGGAGTTAAATCAATATGACTTGCTAGTTCCGAAATTTGAATATTGCCTGAAATTCCCGGACCAGTTATCGCTAAAGGGACATGAACTCCCCAGTCGAAAGTAGAAGCTTTGGCCCGATGATAACAAAACCCCTGATCGCTGGTGAAAATTACAATGGTATTTTCAGCCTGACCCGATTCGTTAAGCGCTTTTAGCACCTCTCCAACCACCGCATCGGCATGTTCAACGGTACTCAAATATTCCGCGTAATCTTCGCGGGTAATTTTCGTATCAGGCCAGTTTGGCGGAACCTGAACATTGTTGGGCGAAACTTCGGGCAATCCGGCCTGGGAAATATGCGCACGAAATGGCCGATGAGTATTTCCTATATTGACTTCAAGAAAGAACGGTTTGCCGGATGATTTCTTTAAAAAATCGACCGCAGCTTTGTATTGGCTTACCGGATTACTACTTGCCGTATAACGATGGTTAAACGGAAATTTCCAGGGCGGACTTAAATGGAATTTTTCGGTAATTCCTGTGACGTATCCATTTTCGTTTAACAACTCAATCAAAGTTGGCAGATCCTCGTGTACCCCAACCTGATCGACTTTGGTCGATTGGCGGCCAAACTGCACATCAGGATCGCTCATTGTTGGAGTTACCGTATTGCGCCAATGCCCGTTTGAATGTGGATACATTCCGGTTAAAATGGCACTTCGGCATGGCGAACACGATGCAGCCGCAGAGTTGGCTTTGGTAAAAAACACACCCCGTTTGGCCAAAGCATCGATGTTGGGGGTTTGAATTCCCGTAGTTCCCACCATCGATAAATGGTACGACTGATCATCTGTCAGGAGCAGAAGAAAGTTTATTTTTTTCTTTTCCTGAATCGGTTTTTCGGCAGCAATTGGATCCTGACAACCAACTAAATGTAAAACAGATGCTAAACCAAAAATTAAGATCAACTTGCTCATAATCAAGCTATTTTATCATCATTCCTCTATCGAAACTTTCTCACACATTTCTCGCCAGGTTTTCAACGATCTGCTAAAATGTTCATCAATAGGCTCTTTCAGACCATAAGTATGTAGGGCCACCGGACCTTTGTATCCGTTTTGCAAAAGGTATTTCAGGAATTGTGACGTATCGTAGTCGCCCTTGTACAAAGGTTTTATTGCATCATCCCAATATCCGGGATTTGTATTATCGTCCATAACAATATTGGAGCCACTAATTGAAGCCAGCTTAATATAGGGAGCCACTTCAGCAATGGCTTCATTCATTCTCACCCCATTTCCTGCCCTCAACTCGTGGCAAAGATGAAACGAAGTAAATAGGTTCTTCCGATTGGCTTCTTTAATGTAGGGCAACGATTCAGCGGCAGTTTCAATGAACGTTTTATCGTGCGGATATATTACAACTCTAAGGTTCAATGGTTCGCAATAATCGGCAATATCTTTAAAAGCCTGAACAACCTCTTCTCTTTGAAATGTTTCCGTTTTTCTATTTTCAACAATCACCCAGATATCGATTCCGGTACCGGCCAATTGATCTATAGTCTTTTTCCAGTTCTCTGATGTATTTTTATTCCCCGGAACTAAAGAAAAGAATATCGCAGGAATTTTAAACCTGCTATTTGTTTCGGATTGAATCAGCCTTTGATATTCTTTCAGTATTTCGATATCTTTTGGCGTATTTACGGGGAAGGTAACACCACTGTATCCAATCGAATCAAGAAACCGGACTCGTTCCTTTACCGTTTTTTTCTCCAAAGTAAAATCGTAAGTAAAAAACAAATTATCTACTTTCTGCGATTTCTCATTCTGGATTTTCTTTCCTGAAATGGCTTTATAACTCTTACAACTTCCGGCAAACAGCAGGAATACGACAAGTAAACAGGATGAAAAACGACTTATATTAAAATATTGTATCATCATGATTTTCTATTCATTAGAAATAAGTACTTCCAATATATTAGTTCCTGCAATTTAAACCATACCCTAAACAATAACTTGTGAATTCATTCCGAAAATTTTTGAATATGTCCCTAACTTACTATTTTCCATTTCCCTGCTGAACTCCAATCAATTCAGGTTGATATTTAACCGGATCAAAGTCTGGATTTGGAATTGGCAAGAGTGCGTTGGCATCTTTTAAATGATTTTCAATCAGCAAATCCATTTGTTTTACCTGTTTCGGATATTTGGCTGCAAGGTTATTCTTTTCTCCCAAATCGTCCTTCAGATTGAACAACATATAACCGTGAGCGCCGTTTTCGCCTTGGTGGAACATGCGGATGAGTTTCCATTCGCCTTCACTCACAGCCACCGATGCTGGCAACCAATCAGGAACTTTTGGTGCATGTGGAAAAAAGGTAAACATTGGCTTGCGGTCAAACTTTTTGCCTGAAAGAGCTGATGTGATGTTATAACCGTCTATCTTGTGATTTTCAGGAAGGGCAATACCAAGTTGATTTAAAATGGTTGGGTAAAAATCGGTGGTTTGAATCATGGCATTGGTGCGGGTTCCAGGCTTGGTTACACCTGGCCAAACGACCACACAGGGAACGCGGATTCCACCTTCAAACATAGTTGCTTTACCACCTCGCAAAGGTGAATTATCAGTGGCCGTTGATGTGTATTTTTTTCCATCCTTGGTGGTTTCTGGCAGATGATCATACATGTTTCCACCATTGTCGGCAATAAAGATGATGGCTGTACGGTCAGCTATTCCAAGTCTGTCAATTTCGTCGAGCAACTTACCAATCGCATCGTCCATCGAATGAACCATTGCAGCATAGGTTGATGAACGTTGTGCCTGGGTGGTATCGATCTTCCCGCGGTAATACTCCACTAGTTCCTCTTTGGCATCGAAAGGTGCGTGAACCGAAAATTGCCAGTAGTTCATGTAAAATGGCTGGTTTTTATCTAATGACTGCATCCATTTCGTGGCCTCAACCGCCATCCGGTCTTCAATATGTTCTTTCGGAGAAAGTTCCTTAAAAGCAGGATATTTCCAGGGCGCCACAAAACTTCCGGCTGGTCCGGGGCCCGGCCAGTGTGGGATATCTACATCAAAACCCTGTTGGAGTGGCGAATACGGTTCGGAGCCCAAATGCCATTTTCCGAAATGAGCAGTGGCATAACCATCAGCTTTAATGAGTTTACTTAGTGTTGGTAAATCAGTACTTAAACGTGTGGCCGACTGGCACTGAATCGATTTATCGCCAGCCGGAGCTTTCTTCGCAAGCGAAGGTTTTAACTCCACTTCGGGTTGATGGCATGAAGGAGCAGTAATACCTGTACGGGCAGGTGTTTGTCCGGTTAAAATACTAGCCCTGGTTGGCGAACAAAGCGGACTGGCAGAATGTGCATTGGTAAAGGTTATCCCACGTTTGGCCAAGCGCTCCAGATTAGGGGTCTGGTAAAGTTTTGTTGTGCCGTAAAGGGTACAATCGCTCCAGCCCAAATCGTCGGCCAGAATAAAAATCACATTCATTTTTTGGGGTGAAATAGCCTTACCCTGAAAAGTACATACTGAAAAAAGAATGGCAATAGCAAGCAATAACAAATTCCTGTTTTTCATTTTATAACTATTTTATTTAATGTTTTACAAATGATTATGAGTAAAATTTCATTTTTTTTCATCCTGTTAATACTACTGAAAGAATCCGGCATTTCAGTTTCTAACCAGTTCAAGAATTGCATAAGAGCAACCTTTTTAAAAACCGGATACAAATAAAAATCACTGTCTGAAATTGAGTTCATCTCTTTTAACCAGAGGCCCTTTAATCGTTCCCAATGGCCAGTTTTTGGCCATTTCAATATCTTTTGCCACCTCTTCGGTCAGTTTACCGGGAATATCAACAAGCCCGGCACGCCCGTATTTTACAGGCTGCACATTTTGTTTTGTATAAACGGCAGCGTAATTTTTCCAATGATTAAGTGCTTTTTTGAGATGGACAATGGCAGTTTGCTGTTCGGCAACATTTCCGGTTGTATCGTACAAAGCAATGTATGAAGCGCTCCTGATTTTTTCGGCATAATACGACCCGAGATGAGCAAAAGCCTCATAATCGCCCAGTGTTAATCCAAGTTCCTTGTTTTCCGAGGGTATTTCGCGTAGTTTATTTACGAGGTTAAGTGTATTTGTGGCATATGTTTCGAGCAAATTCGCCACTTCGAAAGGTGTTTTACCATCCATTGTTTCGCCATTCAATTTCTTTCCACGCCAGATTTTAATGTTTATGTTATTGGTTCCGGGCATGGTACCCTGCATGATAAAATCCCTGATGGTATAAAATCTTCCCATTGTAATACAGGCTTCCGGAAACCATTTTACATCAATATCTCCCCAGAAAAAGCGGGTTATTTCAGGAAAAATCCTGGATGCTTCCTGCGAAGCCTGAAACAATTCTGCAGAAGGAACATCAGGAAACCTTTTTTCCAGTGTTTTTTGAAAATATTCATCACCGATTTCGGGATTAAAACTAAGCCGCCCCCACATTAAAAAGCTGAACCACTGTTTTTTCATTACCAGTTCGCGCGGAGTTTCAGGTGTTGTACTCAAAAACTCCCGCCCCCAGCAGTAACCATCGGGGCCTATAAAAAACCCGGCCACTTTATTTTCGGGAGGCAGGTTTTTAATAAACTCGCGTGCAAAAACCGGATCACCCCAGCGGAAACTATAAATATCGTCGTTTCGGAGTTCGAGCCACATTTTAAGGTTTGGTGCAATGTATTTTACAGCCGGTTCGATAAAAACCGATTTTGTGTCGGAATACATGTGTGCGTACAGGTATTTAAAACTGAAACTAAAGTCGCCCGGATAATCTTTCCATTCATCGAGTATTTCCGACTGGCTTGCAAGGTGAAAGCGATGGATCAGGCTGATTTTCCTGTCGGGTTTAATTTTTAATGCATCGCGCACACCCTCGCCATAGGATTTCCAGAGCCATTTTTCGTTGGTGTATTCGCCTTTTAGGTTTTGCATGTTTTCGCCTGCGGTTACCCCGATGCCTGCAAGTAATGGATAGGTTAAAACCAGTTCGCGTGTGCCCGCCCTAAAATATTCGATGGTTTTCTCATTGTCCTGGTTCTCATCGATTCCGTATTTCCCTGTAACACCATGTGTAAAAATGTTCCATGTAAAAATATAAAACGAGATTCCCCGTTCATGCCCGTACTGCATAACATCCTGCCAGAATTTTATTTTTTCATCGATGGATATTTTTTTAATTATCTCATAATTACCGGGTTTATATTGGTCGACAATTTCACCATTATGTCCAACGTTAATGTCATTAACCGAACCTTTCCATCGCCATACATCATCCAAAGCCACATCCGGAAATTCGGGCACTTTAACCATTGAAGGGAACGGGTGGAGGCTCCACAACGAAATAATGTTGTAACGGTCGCGGGCCATTTCGTCCAACATTTCCTTCCAGAAGTCCATGCTCCACATTTCGGGGATGTTCTGCTGGCTTGCATCGTTTTTATCGCTGTAAGTCGGAGAACGCATATCCAACGGAATATTAAATTTTATTCCCCGGTTCTCAACAAAAGGTTCTGTTTCATAATTTTTCAGGTCGTTTAAAGTGCCAAGTTTTATGACGTCAGCTACATCAAAAGTTCCGTACATTGCGCCGTTGGCATCGCCAGCAAGCACAGCAATTACGCTGTTTTTATTCTCTTTTTTTACGCGAATGTTGTACGACTGTGTTTTTTTGGGTTCAATAAAATGAGTTTCCAGATTTTTGCAGATTGATTTAATCTCTTCTTTCTGAAAAGTAACAACAACCTTTAAATCTGCGTCATTGCCAGGGAAAGAGGATATATTGTTTTCAGAAACAGAATATCCATTGGCCATCAATTCTTTTTTCAGCTCTTCCGCTGCAAATTTTATTTGTGGAACAGAACTGTCAAAATAAATTTCACAGGTTTTTAAACCAGTACACGATGATATTCCGGCCATTATCAGCCAAAAAATTAAAAAGGCCAAAGTTTTATTCATGATAGTTAGTATTGATTCATTTTGTTATTTAAGTTTGATGTTTCGCATCATTCAATTTCACAAACCACCCGCCGAAAATCGGAAAGGTTTGCAATTTTGTTGTTATCTCTAATTTCAAGAATCAGGTGAATGGTTTTGCCCGAGGCGCCGGAAGGGGCAGAAAAGGTAAGTTTGGGTTTGTTGGTTTTTCCAAGGTTCACCTTTTCGCGATATGTACCCGCTTCGGGATAAATCCACCATCTGTACTCTAATTTATCTCCATCGGGATCGGAAGAAGCCGATGCATCCAAGATTATTTTTTCACCCGCTGTTACTTTCAGAAAATGAATTTTTTCCTCACTGTCGCCGTTTATCGCCGCAACCGGATTGTGATTGGCTTTATCAAATTCTTCAATACACCAATCCATCCGGCATTTAAAATCATCGAATAAAACCTGTCGCCAGCGGTGAACCGGAGTATTTATGTTGTTGTATATTTTCACATCGGCAGGATCGGTCCAAACGTCGCTGGTGTCGGCAAAAACATAAAAACCACCAAATTCTTCTCTTTCGCGTTTTGCTATTGTTGGATAAACCGAAAAGACGTTTTCCACCTTCACAGAAGTATATCGTCCGCTAAAACCTCCCCAGGACGGATGCATCGGGTCGTAAAGTGCTGTATTAATAAGGCCAGTCCATGGAATTGTACCTCCGCCTTCAATAAAATGCAAGCGTCCGATGTCGAACCTGTCGGGGTACAATTCCCCCAGAGCACCGTGGTTGGTTTGAATATGTTCTTTTGCCCAAAGGTGTTGTCCCTCCACTGTATTTTGATAAGGTTTCCAGGCCCAAGGCCCCAAATTCTCAACACCTTTACCTTTTACACCCGTGTTTCCACCAAACGCATTTTTCTGGTTGTTACTTCGTATCCAGTGAATTTCAGGAAAATTTTTAACTATCCATGCCCCGGCATCGTCCTGTCCTCCATTGTCAAAAACAATCAGTTTCGAAATAAATGCATCAAGTTCGTGTTTGGAATGTGATTCCCGGAAATCATAAATAGCCTGTGCCAGCGTATTCGCTCCGGCATTTACAACAATGTAAACCGGCCGCGAATCTTTTTTCAATACCGATTCGGTGATTAACCGCGAACCCGGACTTGTTTTTCCCTCGCCAACATCGTCAATCCCAAAATTTCTCTGCCCGGTTTTAACTATACTTTTCAGGTATTCCGGCGTGTGCCAGCCGCTGGCATGCAATTTCAGATTTTGATACACTTTGCTGTACCCGCTTATCAATGAATCGAAAAGTTGCGGATGAAGCTGCTTTCGGTAAGCTGGTCCGTCAAAATCGGGCCTTAGCCAGATTCCAGTGACAGCAAGCAACCCCTCCAGTTCCAACTCGTTGTTGTACATCAGCAAATGAACTATTTGCTGCATTTCATCGGGCTCGTTGCCCATGTCGGCAAGAACAATCAGCCTGAATTTTTTGGCCCCGGCATTTACTGTGGGTATTGATTCTGAATTATTTTGGGCAACTGCACCTGAAAAAGTACAGAAAACCACTACCAATAAAACTGTAATCCGGGTTAATAAAAACCTGTATTTATTCATTGTAATCAATTGAAATTAGCTAAATGTTATTTCCGGTTTGATTTTTTCCATTTTTCCAAATCCAGAATGTAAATTCCGTGGCCAATGCCAGCCACTTCTTTTGCACCTGCAACCTGAAAAGCGATGTATTTACCATCATCACTTACAACCGGATTCGATGCCTTGTAAATCCCACCCTCGTTAAACCAGGTAATCCTTTCCCATTCAGGTTTTTCGGGGTCGAGTTTCATTTTCCATAAATCAATATTTGCACCACTATTCGACTGATTGTGCCTGCTACTTTCAACAAGGGTATATTTTCCATCCGGAAAAATTCCTTCGGGTTCATCGTAATTATCCGGGGCTTTTGAATAATTTACCAATGCACCGTTCAGCAGGTTCAAGCCATAAACCTCGCAATTGTTATAGATTTGAACAGTAAGTTCATCTTCGTTGCCGGGAACAAAATTCTGTGGTTCGAGAACCATACCTTTTATTTCTTCGCGCTGGTTGTTCAGCACAACTTTTTGATTTACAACCACAGGTTTTCCCGATGAATAATCCAATTCGCCTACCCACAGTTCGTAATACCTTCTACTTTCGGGGAACAAACCATGATGCTGAACCCATGCAATTTTAAGCTGGGTGCGCGAAACTGCAGGGCCTTCCCAGCAATATTCACCCAAACGTTCGGCAGGTTTATCAAGATTTTTATCCAACACCCATAATTCGGCTAAACGAAAACGTGCTTCTTTCCAATCATCACCAGGGAAATCTTTGACGCCTGATAGCAGGATGTCGCCGTTGCTAAGATAATGGGCACGGACATATCCTCCGTGATAATAATGGTGAGTCAGCGGTTTGTATTTTTTTGTTTCGAGATTATATTCGTAAACATCTCCAAAAGAACGTTCTACAAACAGAATTCGTTTTCCATCGTGCGACCATTCAGCACGTTCACCAAAATCGGTTATTTTGGTGATATAATCAGGATATTGTGTATCCGACCAGTTGCTCTTATTAACTTCCTGTGCAAGGACTGCGTTTACAAAAAATATCAGACAAAAACCCCAAAGTACCCGTTTCATATTTAAATCAGTTAAAGTTAGTTCTTCAAAGTATTTCTAATTCAATAATTTATTATTCTTTAATGCCCTGTTTTGCAATCTCGATATCTTTTTGAATAATCTCTTTAAACTTTTCCCAGTCGGCCCAGCCAACACGCTTCATCCATACCGGGTTTATATATTGCTTCGAAGCGTTTTCGGCATACAGGCTCCAGTATTTCAGCGCATCTTCCAACTCTTCTATCGTTTTTTGCTGATAGGTTTTGTCTTTCGTGCTATTGTAAAGTGCCTGATAGGTTGAACCACTTATTTTGTGTGCATAGTGTTTGCCCAAATAGCTTATTGATTTAATGTCGGCCAAGGTATTGGCAAGCTCCCGGTTGCCATTTGCTTCCATTTTTTTTAGCATAGCCAAAGCATTATCCGAATGGGTATGAAGTTGTTTGGCAACCTGAAGAGGAGTAGTTTTATCGGTTGCTCCTCCGTTTTCAATCATTTTTACATACTCCGGAATGGTTTGGTTGTTTGTACCGTCATGTACACCCTGGCGGATGAATTGTTCAACGTTGTGAATACCCGTTCTGTCGGAAGTACCGGCAGGATGGCTGGTACTTCCCTCGATGTACCAGCTAAAATCGGCAGCCCCCCAATGGAAACCGGTGGTGACCGGATAGATTAAAGAAGCTTGTTGCCAGGCGTCAAACAGCTGTTGGGCATCAACCTGTGGGAAACGTTGCTGAAGTATCTGTATAAACCGTTTATTGGGCATCTCGGGATTGTAGCCGAGCCGGCCAAACATCATCCAATGGTACCAATGCTTTTCAACCTCTAATTGACGGGGAGTGGACTGTTCTTTTGAAAGAAACTCACGACCCCAGATGTAGCCGTCGGAGCCATAATAAAAGCCCTGGGAAACATCGTATGGAATGTTTTTCATGAATTCACGGACGAAGTCGGGCGCTCCCCAGCGGAAATAAAAGTTATCATCATTCCGGAGTGTCCATAGGGTTTTATGTCCTTCAGCCTCGATTTCTTTAATGATCGGGTTGCAGTATGGCTGGTTCGTGCTGCTCATCACATGAGCCTGTGCATATTTGAAACTAAAAACAAAATCAATGTTCTTATGGTCAATCAGCTCCTTAAATGTTGTTGTTATCGTCGGCACATCCCCCTGGTGCAGACGGTGTATAAAAAACAGTTTACGTTCAGGCTGTAATTTGAGAGCATCAAGCACCCCTTTTCCATAGGTATCAAAAGCCCAATTTTCTTTCTTCCCCAATGGAACATCCACCATATTTTCACCAACAGTCAGACCGATTCCTGCCAGATCGGGATAAGTTAGCAACATTTGTTTGATTGATTTTCGGTAGTAATCCTTTGTAATTTCATTGTCGGCGCTGATGGTGATACCGTATTTTCCTTCAACACCCCAGTCGAATATGTTCCATGTCATCAGAAAAACATCCACATTCCGGGATTTAGCGTATTGCATCACCCGCCGCCAATGTGCAATTTTTTCTTCAATGGTCATTTGCAATACTACTCGGGTATCTTTCATGAGTTCGTCATATTTTTGGCCATTTCCTACTTCATAAAAGCGTTTTATTTCAATATTGGCATCCCAAACATCGTTTAACGCCGCATCCGGATAATCAGGAACTTTCACCATCGAAGGAAATGGATGCAAGTTCCAGAGAGAAATCATATTGTACCTGTGGCGGGCTAAATGGTCGATAAAACCAGTCCAGAAATCCATGCTCCACATATTTTCGAGGTTTTCCTGCGATGCCAGGCATGGGTCGGTATAAGTTGGAGTGCGAACATCAAGCGGCAAATTAAACTTCACACCACGTGTGAGCATGTAGGGGTTCTGGTTGGTTTCTTCAATTTTATCAAGACCTGCAACTTTTATCTGCTCCGTAAGTTCAAGCACGCCATACATAAGCCCCGGTTCATCGGCACCAACCACCCAGGTTTTATTCTGGTTGTCCTTTCTAATGCAAAAACCTTCCGCTTTCAGGTCAAAATCAATCCCGGGACATTTTTTGCCCGCTGATTTTAGCTTGAGAAATTCAGATTGGGTTAGCAACAATACATTTGCACCGGAGAAATCTGATTTGCTGATTTCGATGCCTTTCGATAGAAGTACATCACTCAAATCGGTAATTGCAAAATCAAGCATTGCATAACCTTTTGGATTAAATACTGAAATTGTTTTTTGAGCAAAAAGAATGCTTGAAAAAATGGTAAATATGATACCAATTATTAATTTCAACGGATTTATATTAACTATCATACTTCAATTTTTAGCTGATCAGTAAATTTTATTTCGTATTCTTTTTATCCATTCATCACTTATTCATAAAAAAGTCCCTGATTTCCTCCATGGTAGCATCTGTAATTCCGCCCGGCAACTGGGTAAATACCATTCCCGCATCAGAAGCATCTCCTTCAGCATTTCCGTTAAGTCCAAATTCCGGTGCTCCGGCTGCTTTTAAGCGGGTTAGCAACCATTCGCCCTTGGTTCCTTTAAAACCAAATCCTTCCACCTGTTCACCGAAATTGGCCAGCCATTGCCAGGCAGCTACTCCCGGGCGCTTCGAACGCGGACTTTGCTCCCAACCTGTTGAATTTTGAGATTGGATCAATCCACCATCCCTGCATCGATTCACCAACGGAGATTTAAAACCTATAAATTTTACATCGGGTGAAAGCTGAACAAGATCATCCCAATTGTAACTGTATTCCGGGTTTGTATCGCTTATTTTTCGGGTTTTTTCATTGGCATCGGTATGTGAAACAAAAACAACATTTTGAAGCGCTTTTTTGCTCGCACCATCGCCAATCGCTTTTTTAAGTGCAGTATATGGAACCTGTACACCACCGGCAGCAAAAATCATTAACGGTTTTCGTTTGCTTGCTTTTCTAATCTGATTGGCAAGATGAGCAATTGCCGCCTTCTTTTCTTCATCCGACAGGGAAACATCAAAATAGGCGTCATCCCCATTAACTTCCTTTATAATCCCGAAAAGCACAGCGGTTTCCAAAACACTTTTTCGGTGCTCTTCAGCATGTGTTGGTTTTCCACCAAAATTGGTATTGAAGTGAAAATGGACAATCCGGTCAGCCAAACCTGCACGGTCAAAAATAGCCAATGTCATGGCCGACCCTGCTATATCGTCCCTATCCTGATTATATCCATCGCAGGAATAGGCGTAACGATAATTACCATGCGGCTTAGTTTGATCCTTATTTTTTCCCCGTGCAGAAATGGAAAAAGGCCACACCAGGCATATTAAGAAAAAGGTTGAAAAATTTATTGTTTTCATTGTTCTATTATTTATTGTTTAAAATTCCATTCCTGAATAGTTTCACCTTCAGCTGATTTTAACACTGCACGCCTTACAATATATTTCCCTGTTGGTAGCGAAAGGTAAATTCCCTGGAGAGATTTCGATACAACAAACTGGATTTCGGTACTTCTGTCTTTTTCATTTGTTAACTCAAACTCTCGCTTACTATCGCTACGATTGGTCTTCAATTCCTGCTCATTGAATCCTGACTGAATGGGATAGAGGAAGCCCGTGCCTTTCGATTGTGAAAAAATCTCCAACATCAGGACGAAGTTTTTACCGGAAGGTTCAATCGAAAGTTGTTCATTGTATTCATTGATTTTAAAAAGATTGATTTCAAAATCACCCACAGCTTCAGTTACTGTTATTTCCAAACCTGATTTCGTACTTACAAGTGAAGTTCCGGTATTTTTGGGAAACCAACCGTTTTTTACCCAAAGTTTCGACATTGGATTATATCCAGGATTTGGTTTTGGGCAGACTGCTCCAAAATCTTTCAGCCGTTGATCCATTAAATCAGCCAGTTCTCTGACCAATTCAGGCTTTGTGGAAGCCAAATTGTTTTTTTCGGAAATATCCCTGCTGATGTTGTACAGTTCATATTTGTGGGACTTGCCCTCGTCAAACCACCAAAACCTGATCAATTTATAGTCGCCTTTGCGAATATGTGTGGTGTATCCGGTAACTTTGGAGTAAGGCTTGTACGATAATGCAGGAAAATGACAAAGGATTTCGTCTCTAACCGTTTTTTGCTTTAAAATGGCCGGAACCTGAGAAATTCCGTCCAATCGTTTATTGTTTTTCAAACCACATAATTCAAGCATGGTAGGATAAATATCTGCACCTACCATCATGGCGTTGTTTTCAGTACCAGCCTTAAATTTTCCCTGCCACGACCAGATACATGGCACACGTGTTCCACCCTCGTAAATGCTGGCTTTTCCACTTCGGAGGGGAACATTGCTTGTTATCAAGCTCTCTGTATATCCTTCAGGATCAGTACTATTGGCCTGCTCAACCAATCCTCCATTATCGGAATAAAAGAGTATAATTGTATTTTCACGTATTCCTGCATCATCAATAGCCTTCAGAATTCGTCCAACGGCATCATCCAGACTTTTAACCATTGCGGCATAAACCGGATTGTGTTGGGGATTTTCAGAATTTGCTTTTGCTTTAAACGCTTTGGTATAATCGGCTCTTGCGCTAATTGGTGAATGAACTGAAAAAGCCCAGTATTGCAGATAAAAAGGACGATCTTCTTTAGACCACTTTCCAATCAGGTTAGCAGCCTGCCCGCTCATCCAATCTTCAATGTGTTCTCCAGGGTTGCCCTTGTACCCATCAATATCGGCAATAAATTTCCAGGGAGCCAAATAGCCTCCTCCAGGACCCGGTGCATTGGGAGTATGTGGAATATCCAGTTCAAATCCCTGGTTTTTAGCTTCATATGCCCCGGAGCCAGTATGCCATTTTCCAAAATGAGCCGTATGGTATCCTGCATCTCTTAAGGCTTCAGCAATTGTATAGTAGGCTGTATCCAACCTGTTTGCGCTAATTACAGAAAGTAACGGGGAATACGATGGAGCCGACTTCGACACAGTAGCCTGAAGTTTTGGTTCTCCAACATGGCAACAGGCCTGAAGTACCCCAAACCGTGCCGGATTCATTCCTGAAAGTATTGAACTGCGGGTAGGTGAGCACAATGGGTTATCAGAATATGCCTGAGTAAACCTTACACCACTATTTGCCAGTCGGTCAATGTTCGGGGTTTCATAATACTTACTGCCAAAGCATGCCAGATCCTTCCATCCCAAATCATCGGCCATGATGAAAACTATATTGGGTCGCTTCAACTGATCGGATTTGCTATCAGCCGGTGTCATTGCATTTACACCAATTCCAATGGTAGCTGTAAGTCCCAGACTCAGCAAATGTTCCAGTCTTTTCAGTTTCATTTGCAATTTTATTTAACTATTTAGATTTACCGGTCAAAATTTCCTTCACCACATTGTAATAGAAATAGGGCTGATCATTGGGGTATTTTTTATGTGCTACATCACAGTTTTTCGTATCGGCAATTCCCCAATGAATGGCATCGCAAACATCGTCGTAAGAACCATAAATACTGTACTCTTCAGCTTCACTTGCCCATTTGACACGCTTTATCCAATCTTCCCCGCTTATTCTGCCCCAATCGACAGGCGGAACGCCTTTATTTGGACAAACAAACCGGACTTTACCATTCACGCTCTGCGAATAATTCCGGTATCCCCATCCATCGGATGTTCCGGATAGAATGGGCGAATTCACCTGGGTGGTACCGATATGAAATTTGGAGAGGTATGTTTTTTCACCGTCGGGAGCTGCATTGTACCGGTCCCAATACATATCGGAAGGTTGAAATACAATCAGGATTGGGCGGTCGTCGCCATACCCGTACCGTTTGTAGTTGGGATCCTGCGCCCACATTTCCCACACATTTTTGGCCATCGCGTTCCAAAAAGCGAACTGCGACATGGTGAGCTTTTTTTTATCCGATTCGGTGAAAGCCGCCCCGATAAAAATGAAGAATTTCATGTTTTTCTGCCTGCAGACTTCCTGAACATTGTTGACCATGGGTTTATACATTTCCCACAGGTTTGTCCATTGCGATGCATTGGTCATATCAATGATCACGTTGTTTACACCGGCATCCTTTATTTTTTGCAGAATGTCGGACACCTGATTGATGTCGCGGTAATCGTGTGCCGGGTTCCATTTTCCATCAACCAGAAAAGTCATTCCATCGTTGTTTCCCCGACAACAGATCAGGATATGACAGCAAGGTTCACCTGCCTTTACAGTTGTTGTTGCTGCAAGAATTGTTAAAAAGAAAAAGAGATAAATTTTAAGTGTAATTGTCTTCATTAGGTTTAATGTTGGTTTTCAAGAATATTCATTTTTCCAGCTCCTGAATCAGCCATTTGGCAAATCCGAGGTATGAATGTGGGTCTGATTCCGGGCCAACCGGCCTTGTATTACCACAGCCATGCGGAAAGGCATTCAGGTAGTAATACATGTTCTCATGATGTTTGGGCAAGCCCTTGTCCCAGAATGCTTTCAGCCAGTCTCTCTCAAGAAAGTCGGTATAAGTGTCACAGCCTTTGTATTGGTAAGGTCCGTAATAGAAAATGTAATCCATCCCTTGTTCCAGTACCCATTTGGCGCCCCGGGCAATTTCTTCTGGATTTGAAATGGCATTTCCCAAAGGCCAGTAGCGGTTAAACTGATGAGATTCAATGCAAATGCCATCCATGGTTTGGATGATCGCTCTCGCTTCAGGGTCGTCAAGAAAAACAGCCGGATGAACGACCATCTGGATCAGCTTGTAATTGTCGTATTTGATCAATCCAAGCGTATGGGCATCCCTGAATACTTTTCGTGTATCGTCGACATCTCTTTGATGGAGTATTCTGGGATCACCAGCGATAGGTCCCGTATCCCCATTGACTTTATCATAGAGCCAGCCTTCCCGGCAAACAATTATATGTTTCACTGTATTGCCTTTTTGTTCGTGATCACGAATAATTTTTACCAGCTTGCTTGTTTCCGGATTGGTATCCACCCATTTCCCTTGTTGATGGATGTAATGCTCAAAAAATCGTTGTTTGGTTTGAAAAACGCCATTGTAACCTTTAACTACATCCATGTGCAAAGCAGTATAGTCATCGGCTTTCAGCATGGCATCATAATTTCCTATGCCTGGTTTCCAATTGGCAACCCTATCACCTCCTGTCATTTCATGAGCACTGTCGCGGGGGTATGGCCGGATGCCAACTTTAGAACGGTTCTCTTGTGCAAGAGCAATCGTGCTTGTTAAAATAAAGATTAGAAATAACGATTTGTAATTCATCAGCTGGTTCATATTCTTGTTATTTAATTTGTTTTTCTTTATCCAGAATGAAATAGATGTTTTCGGCAATTGGACCGGGTATGATCATCATTCCACCATAATTACCGGTAACGCTATTGTGCGTATCCGGGAATGCATAGTCGTAATCGCCGCGCTGGTAGGCTTCATAACTTTCGGGAAGATTGTGCGGAAACCAGTTGTTATCGGTATGAATGTTCATCCACTGAATGGCCGCATTGGTGATCCCTTTTTGATATTTGAGCCAGTCGATTTCTGTATCCACTTCCGACCAGCTGATGTTTCGTTGCGACAAGGTGCTGAAAACCGAAAGCACTTCCCATTGCACATGGTCGCGCACCCAGTTGGCAAAATACCAGTCGCTCGAACTCAATACCGGTTTGGTAAAATAAAGGTTATTCACATTTTCGGGTTCCCAAAAATGGGTAAACGCCAGTAAAGTGCGCATCCAGTAAATGGCTTTTTGCTTGTATTTGGGGTCACCCAGCTCCTGAAAAGCCAGATAATTCGCCAATGAAGCATGTCCGGCAGCCAAAAGGTTGGCGGCATGCAACGGCGTTTCCCAGTAATCGCCAGCTTCAGGGCGTTGCATGTTCAGGCAAAAATCGACTGCTTTTTTTGCTGCATCGGTATATTTCTTATCCCCGGTTTTTTTCCCAATATCGAACAGTTTTATGGCCGGATTGATGGTAATGTCCAAAGCAGTTTCGCCGGTCAGACCCATCGGTTCGATAAACGAAGTGGCCACCTTGAAATCGTCTTTACCCACCATTTCAGGGTTAAACGCGAACGAGCCATCGGACTGTTGTTTGGCAATTATCCGGTCGCCTTCATTTTTCAATGCAACAACCTCATCGGTTGTGTTCTTATTCCTGCCATTTAGTTGCTCCTTCGACCAGTCTAATTTTTTCTTCAACTCTTTAGCCAGCGGTGTCGTCTTATTTTCCTCCACAAAACGTGAAAGAAATCCCGGAACGTTTGGCCTGGCTTTATCCTGAAGACGCTGTAACAGTCCAAAACCTTCGCCTTCGTGCCAGAAATTGGTGTTGTAGGCGTTGGCAATTAAGCGCAATGTTTCCTGATAAGGCCACCTGGGTTCGGCTGGCTCCGGCAATCCATGTTGTTTCACCCAATCAGAAAGTGCAGAAATACTGTTTCCTTCAGTGAGCCACAAATCAGCATCAAAATTTATCATCTGGCCAATCTTTAATTCCAACGGTATTTGAGCCACAACTTCGTTTTCATGGCCTTCAATTGTTGCATCGGGTATCATCAGCCCCATGAGTTGGTTGTTTTTGCGGTCAACAAAATTGGGTGAAGCAAAAACAGGTTGTTGAAGGTGTTCACGGTAATTGAACCAACGTGTAGCCCGCTGGCTGGCATCCCACGACATGGCGATAACTGTTCCTTCGTGGTTGATTGCCATCACCGGGGCCGTAACTTTGTAAGGATGCGGAGCAACACGCAAAGCCCATGGATCTTTAAAGAAATCGGTACCACTTGTCCACTCGTCATTTATTGCCCAATCTACACCGGGAAGAATAGCGTCGTCTTTTTTAATTCCGAACGACGATTCACCCACCTTTAGCCATGGCCCGCGAATGTAGCACGCGTTGTAATTACCTGTTGATTTCAACCGGTATTTCAATTTTAGCAAGGCTGAATTTGTAACCAATGTAATCGAAACCTTTCCCTCAATCGCGGGTTCGGTGAACGGATAAACCATCCAGTTGTCAAACGAAGTTTTGTGCAGCACGTCGCGTACAACTACCGATTTTACATCGAACTCAATCGTTTCTCCCTCACTGCCCGACTTTTTTGTAACTGATAAAGCCACCAACTGCATTGGAATATCCTGGTCGCGCAGCATTATTTCGCCCAAATGCTCAAGAACGGCCATAAATTTCCCGGAACCTGTTGAGATTTCACCCCAACCCCAGCCATTCAGGCGTTTGAACAACTGAACCTGAATTTTGTCATTTTTAAGTTCGACGGATTCGTTGGCGTAACTGGTTCTCACGTACTGATGCTTAACTCCGGTTTTAATCTCAGAATTGATGAAAGTTTGCGCACCGGCAGCGACACAAAAAATCATTAGGCATTGCAAACCTATCAGGCGACTTAGTTTTTGGTTCATGGTGTAAGTTTCAAATTAATAACGCTAAACTTGTTCTATTTATAATGGTGGATTTATTCAGATTTAAGCTGACTTCACTTTGTAACCACATCCCACACTTTCGAACGCACCGATTTCCCGGCCGGGCCTTCAACGGTGAGGATGACTGTCCACTCTTTGCCTTGCTTATACTGGTGGACCGGGTTTTTTTCGTTTGAAGATTCTCCGTCACCAAAATTCCAATGCCATTTGGTAATCTCGCCTTCCGACCTGTCGTAAAATCGGATAATCCGTGCGTCATGGTTTTCGGTAATAAAAGTCCAGTTGGCATCAATCGGTTTTTTATACACCTGTTCAAGCGGCATCAGGCGGAAAGCGCATAAATACGATGCATTGTTAATCATTTTCAAGTCGTGCGACAGGTTCATAAATGCCTTGCATTTTTCACCGTCAAAATCGAGCATCGACCACGACAAACCAATCAACTCATTTTCTTTTAATTTCGAAACAATGGAACGATCAGGCCCTTCGAATGCGGCATAATCGAACGGGGTGATGTAAAACTCCATTTGCAGCCGGCCACTTTCGCCCGACTTAAAGTTGTAGTTGTAAGCCACATTGGCATACGGAAATTCCTTAATCCACGGCGTGTTGCCCCAGGGCATCGCCCAGTCTTTATCCTGAACCGGGGTAAACACATGGTAGTTCTGAGCATGTGCCCCATGACCTTTAAAGTATAATTCGCTTAACGGAACCAAATCTTTATTACTGTTTTCCTTATAAATAAATGGCCCTCCGGAAAGGTCGGCATCAACCACCAACTCAAAAATATCCTGCCGCATCACCGGATCTGTAAAATCCCAATAATTGTCGAATGCATCAATATAAAAATACAAGCGGTTCAAATCTTTCACCCAAGCCACTTTTACGTTCAGGTCAAAATCCTTTGGATCGATTGGCATCCCTTCGCCGAACTTGGTATTTTTCAATTCTGAAGTTCCAATTCTATATGAATCGGGCACCATTTTCCAATCCGAAAAATCGCCATCGATACGTGGAATCTGGTTCTGCGGAAATTGAAAGATTTTAAATTCCCTCACGGGACGGGCAAAAGAAAGCAGCCCCAGCGCAGCGATTATCAGGAATGGCTTTTGTAGTTTAATGTTAATCATTAGGTAATCTTTGATTTGTTATTGAAAGTCATTCAGTTTGAATCCGATAGTTAGCCCGGCGTTCAGGCGCGCTATCGCCGTTCAGGAAAAATTCGGTAATGTCACCGATTATCCCAATGTTATCAGCCCAGTGAAAATCGAAAGCCAGTTTTCCATTTTGGTTCAGAGCAACACGGTTCACCTGAATCATCAACTTATTCTGATTGACCTGAAATGGAACTGACAAAGTTTTTCCCAATGATCCATCCTTGTTCAGAATGGTTAAAGTGCTTGTTTTTCGATCGATTACTTTGTTGTTGATTACGAAGTCATATCCTTCCCATCCGGTTACCTTATTTTGGTCGGCATCGATAAAAAGCAGCATCCAGTTTGGATCAGTTGAGGGTGTGAGTATGTTTGCGGTTTCAGCATAAAAATAAACCGAATTAGCATCGTAAGCTACTTTCATGGTTACAAGGTCATTTCGTCCGGTGTTATTCATATACGGGCCAGCTTGTCCTTGCCCCGGGCTGTTCCGGTGTTCGGTATCTCCAACATGATCGAAATACACAGCTTCCACTTTGTCCCATTGTTTAAAGTTTCCCCGAATGTCAATTTTAACCGATGGGCCTGACTGCATGGGTTTTTCCATGCCTTTATATTTGCGGATATTGGCCATCATCTGGTAATAATAATTATCGGTATGTCCGCCAGTCATGGGTTCAATATCACGGCTGAATTCCTGGTTGTACTGGTCGATAAAATAATAATCGCCTTCTTTTAACTTTCTCCCTCCTTTCCCCAGAGATGCACCGGGATAAAAATCCCATTTCAAGAGCGATTTATTGATGTCTTTTCCCATCACCTGCGCACCGGCGCTCCATTCGTTCCAACCTGTAACGAACACAAACTCCGGATCGACTTCCAACGCGCGGCTCCATTGCTCTTCGAAGCACAGTCCCTGATCGGTAAAAGGCGTCAGGCCGTATTTATCGGCCTGTGGCTGGTTGTAATTGTGGAAACTGCGGCCAATATTCGATAAAGGATGCTGCCCCACTGCCACCGGAACCATTTCTGCCCGGTCGGGTGATTCGTGCCAGCCGATTGCCTGTGGATAATGATCGACCCAGGGCCACTTGTCTTTTCCGTAGGGACAACTTTGGTACCATGGCAACGATGTCCAGGCCCAACTCTGGCGAATCGAGAAAAAGTTTTTAATCTCATCCGAAAAAACTACATCGTTGTTCTTTTTTCTGGAAGGAATCTCATGCTGCCCAAAAAGTAAGAGCGGTTTGCCTTTCCATTGAAACCAAAGATCAGGATACAATCCTTTCGTATAAAATTCCTTCCACAATATATTGACGGATATTTCGCTGCCCAGAAATGAAATCTGCGGCGTTTTTTCACCCTGTTTTCTCATTGCACTAAAAACTTCGCAAACCGGCAAATAAACATCGGGGTAAGTACGGTCGTTGGTCACATCGAAAATGATCACATCCACTCCTGCATCCGATAAAAGTTGCGCATGTCGGCGGATCATCCACTTTTCATACGAAAGATAATAGCCTGTTTCGGGTTCGCCCCAGAAATGAGAACCATCACCCCATTGCGGATTTTCAGGACTGGCCTTCATAATTTTCGTAACATCAAAAGGGCCTTTCCCGCCCGGATTGGTGTGGGTCATAAAATAAAACATTCCCACAAAACGGTCTTTCTTCACAGGGCCACACTTTTCGAAGGTGGGTAGTTTTCTACCCAACGCATCGGTGGCCACCCAACTGTCGACATTCAGGTTGCGAAAAGTATTTGCAGGTTGTTTTTGCGAGGTTTGCTGTGCAAAAACATAAATTCCGGATAAAAATAAAACAGCAACCAGGATTGTTTTCATTTTATTACTGAATTAGAAATTTGAAGGTTGAATTGTTCGCAGACAAATTGGTTTTTGCTATATAAACCCCTTTTGTCCATTTGCTGACATCCAACTCAAATGAACTGGCTGAACCGCAGCTTTCATAAACCCGGCTCCCTA
>CAMTWS010000190.1:0-7439 GCA_947085485.1 uncultured Prolixibacteraceae bacterium | reverse complement strand
CCACTGAAACCAATATGCCGGAAATAATTGCCAAAGCCTTTTCAGAATTAATGTAATTTGACAATTCAACAAATGTAGATCCACCCGCCATTTTTATTTTAACAACAGCAACAGCAACAGCCGCGCCCAATAACTCAAAAACAACCGAAACCGTTGTGGAAGTAGGCATTCCCAGGGAATTAAATGTATCGAGCATAATTACGTCGGTAATCATAACTGCCAGAAAAATGATCATAATCTCGGAGAAGAAAAACATATTGGGGTGAAAAATCCCCTTTCGGGCAACCTCCATCATGCCGGTAGAGAATGCAGCCCCAATTAATACCCCCAGTGAAGCCATGAAAAAGATTAACCACTTGGGCGCCGCTTTTGAACCGATGGCCGAATTTAAAAAGTTGACAGCATCGTTGGCTACACCTACTACCAAATCGGAGGCTGCAAGTGCGAAAAGAACAACAACGAGAATAATGTAAAAATTTTCCATTAGTTCGGTTTTTTAAATTTAGAACGGCAAATATAGAAGTTAAGTAAACATTAAAAACAGCAATTAACATTAAAAATACATTAACATAGGGTGAATTTACTGTTAATCAATGTGTAACATTTATTTCCTATTTTTACACCGCAAACAAAGATAATAATGATTAAACTTTCATCAAGGCAGGTCGTAGTTTTTCTTGCATTATTTCTAACTGTAATTGTTGGTTTGGGTTGGTATTATTTATTAATAACCAATTTCTCATCTGTTTTTATGGTTCTGGGGCTGGCCTTGTTTTTTATGATTGCTTTTTACATCATTCAGTTTGCCATAAATAAATTCATACTCGAAAAAATACGCCCCATCTATAAAATAATTGATTTTGTGCCCCAAAAGGGCAAGGAGGTAAAACTGAAACTCATCCCCGGTTTTGTTGAACTTTCGGAGGTGGAGCAGGATGTGGAAAACTGGGCGCATAATCAACTTCAGGAAATTGAGCGGCTGAAAGAACTGGAACGCTACCGTAAAGATTTTGTAGGCAATGTTTCTCACGAATTAAAAACCCCAATATTTAATATTCAGGGCTATATACTTACGCTTCTCGAAGGAGGGTTGGAAGATCCGAAAATTAATAAACTTTACCTCACCCGTACCGAAAAAAGTATCGATCGGATGATTTCGATTGTGGAGGACCTTGAATCGATTAATAAACTTGAAACCGGTGAATTAAAGCCGCAATTCAGTGTTTTCGATATTGTGAAAATTGTTGACGATGTTTTTGAAATGGAACAACGACTTTCGAAAGAGCGAAAAATTTCACTGATGTTTGCCGAAAAACCAGACAAGCCATTAATGGTAAAAGCCGATAGAAAACGAATTATCGAGGTACTTACCAACCTGGTTGTAAATGCAATTAAATACGGGAAAAAGAATGGGTTTGTTAAAGTTGGTTTTTACGATTTCGATGATAAAATTATGATTGAGGTTTCGGACAATGGAATTGGAGTTGACAAAAAGGATTTACCCCGGATTTTCGAACGTTTTTTCCGTGTCGATAAATCGAGATCGCGCGAACAGGGCGGAACCGGATTGGGACTTTCGATAGTGAAACACATTATTGAAGCGCATAACCAAACCATAAATGTGCAAAGCGAACTTAACGAAGGGACCACATTTACGTTTACTCTTGAAAAAGCCGATTAATAACCTAACTTTGCTTATTAAAAAATTCAAATATGGATGATACGATTTTTAAAATTCTGCTGGTTGACGACGAGGAAGATATTCTGGAATTTATAAGTTACAACCTCGAAAAAGAAGGATACAAGGTTTATAAGGCCAAAAATGGGATTGAAGCCGTTAAATCTGCCGAAAAAAATATTCCTCACCTGGTAATACTCGATGTAATGATGCCCGAAATGGATGGTATTGCAGCTTGCGAAGAGATGCGTAAAATCCCGGCGCTCGACAGTACAATTATCGCTTTTTTAACGGCCCGCGGAGAGGATTATTCACAAATTGCGGGTTTTGAGGCGGGCGCCGATGATTATATTACTAAACCTGTTCGGCCCAAAGTGTTGGTAAGCCGTGTCAAAGCATTACTAAAACGCACCGGGGAAGTAACCGTTGCCCCTGTTCCGGTAAACGAACATACAGTTAGCCTTGGAAATCTTGTAATCGACAAAGAACGTTACCTGATTCGCATTAACAATATTGAAATGGTGCTTCCGAGAAAGGAATTCGAGCTGCTTTCGTTGTTGGTGTCGAAACATGGAAAGGTTTTTACCCGCGAAGAAATTTATCACTCGGTCTGGGGCGAAAATGTTGTTGTTGGCGACCGCACTATCGATGTTCATATCAGGAAGTTACGCGAAAAAATCGGTAACGATCACATTAAAACATTGAAAGGGATAGGATATAAATTTGTTGAATAAATTTCAGAGGAAATAATTTCAGAGGAAATAAATTACGGGGTACAATATAAAAAAACCTAAAATGTAGCCTGCTGCCACCTGTAGCAGGTTATTTTTTTCTAATACCAAACGCGCCGTACCTAAAATTCCCGAAGCAACAACTAATATTATAATTGCACCCATGGGGTTTACACCACCGCGGAACGATAAAGCAAAAAATGTTGCAGTTACAGCGCCAATAGCTGCCATGTGGATACTAATATTCCATTTAAACGAAATAAGCAGCAGCGCAACAATTAACAGCACCGAGGCAATCATAAAAAGTTTAAAAACAGGTAAAAAATGAATTCGTCCTAATAACATAAACCCGATATAATAGAAAACTGAACTAAACAATAGGGGGATAATCCGGTCGCGGCTGTCGGGCATTAAAAAATCGAACTTCGAATTAAGCGCCGGAATTGCAACCGATAACATAGGCAGGGTTGCAGTACTAAAAAAAATAACCAGTAATATAAACCGTTTGGCATCGGTGGTCAGCATCGAATCGTAAAAACCAGAAGCAAACAAAAGGGTAAAACCCAGCGTAGGCGCAATTATGGGGTGAAATAATAAAGAAACAATTTTGGCTATTTTTTCGGGCATATTAAAGTTCTTTTCGCAGCCTTGCCACCGGTATTCCAAGTTGTTCGCGGTATTTTGCAACTGTGCGGCGGGCAAGGTTATATGTTTTTTTCTTCAATATCAGCGCCAGTTTATCGTCGGTCAACGGCTTTGTTTTATCTTCGCTATCGACACATTCCTGTAGTATCATTTTAATTTCGCGGGTCGAAACCTCTTCGCCGTCATCTTTTTGCAGCCCTTCAGAGAAGAAATATTTTAACGGGTAAATGCCAAAATGGGTTTGAATGTATTTACTGTTCGAAACCCTTGAAATAGTAGAAATATCGAGGTTGGTGCGCTCGGCGATGTCTTTTAAAATCATCGGTCGCAATTTTGTCTCATCGCCATCCTGGAAATATTCATGTTGTAAATTAATAATTTCCGACATAGTGTGCAGCATTGTGGTTTGCCTTTGCTGCAATGCATCGATAAACCATTTGGCCGAATCGAGTTTTTCTTTTACAAATTGCAGGGCCTCTCTTTTGTTTTTGTTTTTATGGTTTTCGCCCAGCGCCCGAAGCATTCCGAGATAGGTTTCGTTGATTTTTAAATCGGGCACATTCCGCTGATTTAACGAGAGGATTAATTCGCCATCGATATTTTCGAGAATAAAATCGGGGACAATGTGCTGGTTCGATTTATTTAACGGATTGTTGTACGAACTGCCGGGTTTAGGATTGAGCTTTAAAATATGGTCTATGGCATCTTTCAAATCTTTATCCGAAAGCTCAAGTTTACTCTGAATTCTTGAGTAATGTTTTTTTGTAAACTCATCGAAAAAATCGGCTACTATGGTGTGGGCGGTATGATTATTATCTCCCTTTTTTTTGTTGAGTTGAATAAGCAGGCACTCGCGCAAATCGCGCGCCCCAACTCCCGGAGGATCAAAATCCTGGATAATTTTTAAAATCCTGAGCAGCTCTTTTTCCGAAATTTCGATGTTCATATTAAACGCCAAATCATCGCTGATTGCAACCAATTCGCGGCGTAAATAACCATCATCGTCAATATTTCCAATAATATACTCAGCCAGTTGCTGTTCTTCTTCGGTAAGTTTTACCATTCCCAGTTGCTCGTACAAAAACTCGTGAAATGTGGTGCCGACCGAAAAAGGGATATCAACGTAAACATCGTCTTTTGAATAGTTGTTTGTATTTAATTTATACGAAGGGATATCTTCTTCTTCTTCGTAATAATCGTCGAAGGTAAATTCGTCATTATCAACATCGGTATCCGGTTCGGCATCATCGCGGATTTCGTTGTCCTCCTCAAGCTCCTGGCCATCTGATTCGAGTTCTAATACCGGATTTTCTTCAAGTTCTTTTTTAATGCGCTGTTCGAGCAGCAAAGTCGGGATTTCCAAAAGCTTTATTACCTGGATTTGCTGAGGCGAAAGCTTTTGAAGCAGTTTTTGTTGTAGTAAAAGTTTTTGCTTCATATCCCATAAGTTTACACCGTAAATTTACTAAATTTTTTGTGAAGTAGATTTTAATGTAAAGATTAGAACTCGGCATTTTTTGGGGTCCTTGCAAATGGGATAACGTCGCGGATATTGCCCATCCCGGTTACAAACAGGATAAACCGTTCGAAACCCAGTCCGAACCCGCTGTGCACAACCGAACCAAAACGGCGCGTATCGAGGTACCACCACATCTCATCAACCGGGATATGCATTTCCCGCATGCGGGTTTCCAGTTTTTCAAGGTTCTCTTCGCGCTGCGAGCCGCCGATGATTTCGCCAATTTGCGGAAATAAAACGTCCATGGCGCCTACTGTTTTTCCATCGTCGTTTTGTTTCATGTAGAATGCCTTGATATCTTTCGGATAGTTGGTTAAAATTACCGGGCATTTAAAGTGTTTTTCAACCAGGTAACGTTCGTGTTCGCTTTGCAAATCAACGCCCCAATCAACAGCGAACTGGAATTTTTTCTTTTTATAAGCGCTTGAGTTTTTCAATATTTCAATCGCTTCGGTGTAGGTAATCCTGATGAAATCGTTATTTAAAACAAACTTCAGTTTTTCGATTAAATCCATCGACCGCTGATCCAGTGGTTTGTCTTTTTCTTCCTGCTGAAGGCGGGTTGCTAGAAATTGCAAATCGTCCATGCAATTGTCGAGGGCATATTGAATCAGCGATTTCAAAAATTCTTCGGCCAAATCCATGTTGTCTTTCAAATCGTAAAACGCCATTTCGGGTTCAATCATCCAAAACTCAGCAAGGTGGCGGGTTGTGTTTGAGTTTTCGGCCCTGAAAGTTGGCCCGAAAGTATAAATCTCGCCCAGCGCCATAGCAGCCAGTTCGCCTTCCAATTGCCCCGAAACAGTTAAATTGGTTGCTTTCCCAAAGAAATCCTGGCTGTAATCGATTTCTCCATCTTCGGTTAAAGGAAGATTTTTTGGATCGAGCGTGCTCACCCTGAACATTTGTCCTGCGCCTTCGGCATCGCTTGCAGTAATAATGGGTGTATGCAGGTAATTAAACCCTTTTTCGTTGAAATACTTATGAATGGCAAATGCCATGGCATGCCTGATCCTGAAAATAGCGCTGAATGTGCTTGTACGAAAACGAAGGTGGGCATTTTCGCGCAAAAATTCGAATGTGTGCCTTTTGGGCTGAATCGGAAATTTGTCGGGGTCGGCAGCGCCAAGCAATTCAACCTGTTCGGCAATTAATTCTATATTCTGGCCGCTTCCGGCCGATTCGACCAATTTACCGGTTATCGAAAGCGCTGCCCCGGTATTGATTTCGCGCAACAGCGATTCTTCAAAATTATTTACATCGACAACTACCTGGAGATTATGAATGGTGGAACCATCGTTTAATGCGATAAAATATACGTTTTTACTTCCTCTTTTTGTTCGTACCCAACCTTTTGCGACAACGGTATCGTTTGCTTTGCCTTTTTGCAGGATGTCTTTAATTTTTGTCCGTTTCATAATCAACAGCTTTTTTTATATTGCTTTTTTTAATCCAATTTAAATCCAATTTAAAGGGTACAAAAGTACATTTTTATATGAAAATCAGTTGGGAGCAGCTTAAATATTGATGTTTCTTGACGAATTGATAAAATAAAAAACCACCCGTCCGTCAAATGACATCCGAATGGTTTTTAATTTTGAATTGATTGATTAAATTCCTTTTCAGGAAAATAAGGGAAAACAGTTTCTTTGTTTCCCCTCTGTAAGTGTTATTTATACTTTTTCAGAAGTGCCGGGAACCGGGACCGTTGCTTTTGCAATGTACCCGATATCGCCCATAATAAATGTATCAGGGCCTATTTTCATATCCGAGTTCATCATTTCATCGTAAGTAACTTCTTTGCCGGTGTAGGCCGAAACCCTGCCCATGATAGCCACCATGTTTGAAATTGCTGTTGCCTCTGCTTCGTTGAACGGAATATCCTGACGGATACAGGTAACCAAATTAATATGTTCTTGAACATACGGGCTTATTTCCGATTTTTCGGCAGTAAACAAGGGATTTCCTGCTGCATCAACAATCATTGGATCCTTTCCGTCGGTTTTTGCAATTGCTTTTGTTCCGTGGAATATTTCGTAAACACCGTTTGAGCAACCGTTAATCTGGCGACAGGTACTGTGCATGTGACGTCCGTCGCCAAAAGTATAATCTACACTGAAATTATCGTACTGGTCGCCGGTGGGCCTGCGTTGTTTTGAACCGAAACCAAGCGCTTTTACCGGGTGTTGGCCAAAGAACCACAAGGCAACATCAAGGTTGTGGACGTGCTGTTCAACAATATGGTCGCCCGAAAGCCAGCACCAGTTCACCCAGTCGCGGATCATCCATTCCATTTCCGACCATTTGGCATCTTTATCGCGATGCCAAAGTTTGCTTTGATTCCAGTAAACATTGGCCGATACAATATTTCCAATACCATTGTTTGAAATCTCTTTATACAAGCTGATGTAATTGTGCTGATGCCTTCTTTGTGTCCCGGTAACAATTTTTAAACCCATCGAATCGGCCATTTTTGCGGCTGCAAGTACCTGACGGATACCGGCAGGATCAACTGCAAGGGGTTTTTCCATGAACACATGTTTCCGCGCTTTTACGGCTGCTTCAAAATGATCGGGACGGAATTTTGGAGGTGTGGCCAAAATGATAATATCAACCCCCGAATCAATTACCTTTTCATAAGCATCGAAACCTACAAAGCAGTTTTCAATTGGGACTTCAAAACCTTTTTCGGTTTTAATTTTTTCGCGGCAACTGTCAACCCTGACCTGAAAAACATCGCAAATGGCAGTAACCTGCAAACCCGGGCCTGCATTTAAAAAGTCGATTGCTGCGCCAGCGCCGCGTCCGCCGCAACCAATTATACCTGCTTTTAGTTCTTTTCCTTCAGGAGCTATTGCAAGCATTG
>CAMTWS010000189.1:0-25220 GCA_947085485.1 uncultured Prolixibacteraceae bacterium | reverse complement strand
TTTCTCTGCCTTTGCGGGGTCGTTGTTCAGGGCATGTTCAAACTTTCGGCGGGCATGTGCCCAACAGGCAAGGTGCGTAATTTTTCCCGGTGGGCCAAGTTCATCGTATGCGTTGTAACCATCGCTTTGCAGGTAACCGGCAAAAACCCCAGCAACGATAATGCTTTTGCCCGTGACTGGTATTTTTCCTTGTCGTTTGGCCAGTAAAAAATACCGATGGGAATAATGGCAATAAACAAAACAGTTCCAAGAAAATTGAATATCTCATTTTTATTGGTGAGAAACGAAAACGAGTGAATTCCTTCGTCGAAGTACCAGATTCCAAGCGCAATAAAAAACGAAATAACTATCAGGATGATTGGAAAAATGCGGCAGCAATATTTGCTCTTTTCCATTTTGTTTCAATTATTTAATCATTGCAAAGATAAAATAATCGATTAATTTTCTTTAATAATAAATGATTTCGTATCGGAGCTCCATGCCGAAAAATAACCAAGGGCGCCGTTTGAAAGATTTGAATTTGGGTTTGCCGGCGCCGCCGAACCGGGGTTGTTGTTCACAACTTCGCGGAAAGTTTTAAAATACCCGTAAGCGCCTTCATCGAGTGAAATTAGTTGAACAGTCACTGTATCGTTTAGTTTAAAAGGATTGTTAAACAAGTTTATTTCAACGTTGTTGCCATCAACATAACGGTCGTCGAAAACAAATAAATCGTCGGTTGTATTCTGAAGAACCCCGTTTTTGGAAACTTTTACCCGGTAATAATTTTTTATTCCAGGAGGATCGAACAAATAAATATTTACATAATACCCGGCATCGAAGAATGAATAACTGTCTTCGAAGTAAAACTTTACAGAATCGATATTAACCGGTGGGTTTAACTTTGAACTTGCCTCATATTTCTCTCCATTTACCCCGACCGATAAACGGTAGGTTTCCCCGATTTTAAAGCGAATATGCTTTGAACTGTAAACGCCGTTTCCGGTTTCATTGAAAATGTATTTATCGCCAAAATTGGTTGAAACGGTAACAACAGCGCCCGAAACTTTCGCTGAAGGTAAAGTGTCGAAATAACTTGAGGTCATTGAAATTTTCACAACGGCAGAATACGGATTATAGGCTAAATTTCCTTCGATTACAATTTGCGGACCGGCTTCGTTTAAATCCACGTCAATTACCTTCTCACATCCGTAAACCAGGAAGGTTAAAATCAGCAGGTAAAATATGTTTTTCATGTTCAATATTGATGTCACTGGTTACTCGTTATTCGTTACATGTTACACTATAGCTTTCCTATTCCTTATTCACTCATTCAAGCATTCAAGCATTCAAAACTTAAACCGATAACTTACCGAAGGTATCGCCTTAAAAATAGCAAACTGCACAGCTTCGGTTATTGCCGGGTTTTTCTCGTTCTGCCTGAACTGTATAAAATAGGCATTCTCGCGTGCATATACATTGTACACCGAGAAATTCCAGCTCGACTCGAACTTTTCGGTTTTTTTATGCTGCCAGGTCAATCCCAAATCCAGCCGGTGATAAGGCGGCATACGGTAACCATTCCTTTCGGTATAGTAACCAACTGTAAGTCCATCGATTTCATACTTTCCACTGGGGAAAGTTACTGCATTACCCGTGTAATAAACCCAGGTTGCCGACAGGCTCCACTTTGGCGTAATCTGGTAAATTCCAACAAGCGCCAAATCGTGGATGCGATCCTGCCTTGCCGGGAAAGGTTTTCCATTGTTAATTTCATCGAACTGGCGCATGGTACGAGACAAAGTGTAACTTACCCAGCCATTGAACCGGCCAAAATTCCGTTTAAACATAAACTCAGCGCCATACGCCCAACCACGCCCGAAAACCAGTTCGGCTTCAACTGTTGAGTTAAAAACCAGTTCGGCCCCGTTTTTATAATCTATCTGGTTTTTTAAACCTTTATAATAAACTTCGAACGACGATTCATATTCATTATCCTTAAAGTTTCTGAAGTACCCTGCCGAAATCTGGTCGGCAATTTGGGGTTTTACGTTATTGCTGCTGGGCAACCATAAATCGGTTGGCGTAGTAGTAGTTGAGTTTGAAAGCAAATGCAAAAACTGGTAAATGCGGTTATATGAAGTTTTTAGCGAACTTTTTGAGTTCAACATATAATTTAACGCAAGCCGTGGCTCAAGCCCGCCCTGGGTTTTAACAAATTCGAAATTATCAATTTCAGAGGTGTACTTTAACTCTCCATCGTCGTTAAATTCGTAAAATTCACCTGGGCCCACATTGCTGAAAAGCGCAAGGCGCAAGCCGTAATACAGTTTCAGCTGTTGCGAAATACTTTGGCTGTTCGAAATGTATGCCGCCCATTCAATGGCTTTCCGGGTTGAAATGGTTTCAGGGTTGATACCTGAATTTTCGGAAGCCGTAATTTCACCCGGCATAATTTTATGGTAAATTGCGTTGCCGCCAAATTTAACTGTATTCTGGGGGTTGGCATACCAGGTAAAATCCTGTTTTAAATTGAGGTCATCAATTTGGGAGCCAATAGTAACATCAACATCGCCAAGGATATTGATATCATAAGAATAATTGCTGACAATGAATGAAGTATTCGAAAAAAGTTTTTCGGTGAAAATGTGGTTCCAACGGATTGTTCCGGTGGCATTTCCCCAGTCGAAGCCAAACTCGTCGGAAAATCCAAAATCGTCGCGGCCAAAATAGCCCGAAAGGTAAATGCGGTTATTGGCGTTGATTTTGTAGTTGGCTTTCAGGTTTAAATCGTAGAAATAGAGTTTTGTGTTTTGCAAATCCTCTTTATTCGAAAACATGAGAAAAACATCGGCATACGTTCGGCGGGCGCTTACAATAAACGACCCTTTGTCTTTAACAATAGGGCCTTCAACGGCAAGGTTCGACGAAATCAGCCCGATACTTCCTGCAACTCCGTACTCTTTCAAATTCCCCTCTTTCATTTTGATATCGAATACCGACGAGGCACGCCCACCGTATTCAGCAGGAATAGAGCCTTTCATCAGGTTTGCATCGCGAATAGCTTCGGAATTAAAAATAGAAAAGAACCCCAGCAAATGCGAGGCGTTGTAAACAGGTGCTTCATCGAGCAGAATCAGGTTTTGGTCGATGCCGCCGCCGCGAACATAAAAACCTGAGTTGCCTTCGCCAGCGGCTTTTACCCCTGGTGTTAACTGAATGGTTTTCACGATATCCTGTTCGCCAAAAATGACCGGAATTTTTTCAACGTCTTTCGGCGCCATTTTTACATTGCCCATTTCAACCGATGAAACATTTCGATCGGGACGTTCGCCGGTAACTATAACATTGCCAAGTTCGAGGGTTTGCCCTGCAAGTTCGACGTCGAGTTTTTTATTTTCAGTTAAATTAATCTCAATTGTCTGGCTTAAATACCCAACATACTGGTAACGTACCAAATGTTTTCCGCCTGAAAGTGTGATTGAATAAAACCCGTACGAATTGGTGGCCGTGCCCAGTTTGGCCGAACCATCGATCAAAACCGTTGCCCCCGGAAGATCTTCGCCGGTGGCGGCATCGGTAATGTGGCCGCTCAGCACAATCTTTTGCTGCCCTGCCACTGAAAGCTGCCACAATGCGATAATTGCAACCAGAAATACTTTTTTCAACATATTAGTTCGCATTGACAAAATTACTTTGGATATAGATTGCAATTTTAGATGGGCAATACTATTGAAATTATGAATAATTGATTTGATAATTACTTAATGAGTTTTATTCCCCAACAATAGAAATTACTTGCATTATTTATTAAATAAATTATTCAACCATTGGACAAATGATGAACAATTTTTTTCATCAGTGGTCAAATATCTTTTTGTTATGCTTAATCCCATTGGTGTTCCAGGGTCTTCCTGAACTGCAAGCCATGAATGAATAACTGCCTTCGACTTGTGAACAGGTTTGTATTTGTTCAATTTTTTAAGTTCTATTTCATTCAAATTTTCTTTAATAATTGGCAAAACGTCATCATCAATGGGAACAAGAAAAGTAACGAAGTCTTCAATCATCCCATTTAAATTATTATTAGGCATTATCCAAATTCCAATAGTAATCATTCCCAATTCCCTTACAATTAAACCATCCCCAGGCAACATATCCGGAAAAATAAGTCCTTGAGGATTTAAGATTTGCTTTAAATTATTCCAACGTATAGATAGGTCTGAATCAGCATCAATAATGATTCCTATCGTGTCTAAATTTGATTGTTTAAATCTTACAGGGATTTGGACTAATAGCTTATCTATTCCTTCACAGTCAATAACATCAAAAGATTCACTAATTTTGAACTGCTCACATAATGCCCATATTACATGTTGGTCATCGTTTCCCTCAACTAAGAGCTTTTTATTAAACTTTTCCTTAATCCTCATTGTTAGCGGGTTTCTATATTTTGGTCTGTAGCAATTTTTAATTCTTCTTTAGAGAATTCTACTTGCTTTACTTTTCCATTTATATTATCAAGTCTTATTAATTTCCCATCTACAGTGTTTTGAGGATTATTTAGCACATTCTCAAATCCTGAAATACAATCTTCACTATATGTAGTAACGAATACTTGAACATTCAATTTGTTTGAAAGGCTAAAAATAATTTCCCATAGTTTTTCTTGAATAGAATGATGAAGACCGTTTTCAAATTCATCAATTAATAAAAAGCCATTATCTGAATTTACCAATACTAAAATAATTGTTAATATTCTATTTATTCCATCACCCATACTTCGCAAGGGGAACACATTATTGCTATTAGAAAGTTTTATTACCGCAGACCTATTTCTTGTTCCCTCCTCAATAAACGCAATTCTTTCTACTAAGGGCTCAATTATTCTTAACGCATCAATTACATATTTCTCTTTTTCTGTTAATGTTATATTATCCCATAACTTTCCATTAATCTCTCTATCAATATTACGTGTCCTGATAAATTGAAAGTTATCAATGCTTCCCAATCCCCTATATCCAATTCTATTATAGAACCGTTCATCATCCAAGGGTAAAATATATGAATTTACCCCTACCCGAATTTCCAAACCAAGTTTATAATCAACAATAAGTTTGTCATTATCATCTTCAATAATAGTTCGTTTCCGTCTATTTACAAGTTCTTCGTTTTGATTAACAATCTCATCAAAGAATTTTACAAATCTCAATGAGATAGACTTTTCGATAGCATTTTGTTTACCGAACAATGTATTTTCAATTATTCCAATATTTATTGCATCAATTTGCCTAAAATTGACCATTCTATTGGTAAACAATGAAGCCAAAGTTTTAATATTGGCTTCCATAACATTTTTACCATTTGAGATTTGCCGATAGTTTTCACCTCTTTCCTCAAGTAATTGTAAGATAATTCCCAAATCGCACTTGGTTGCATATAAAGCAATTGCCTCAAGTAATGTTGATTTACCTGTATTATTTTTCCCGGTAATTAAATTGACCTTTGATAGCGAGTCAATATTTAACTCGTCAAGATTTCTATAATTCTTAATGACTAATGAGTCCATCATATTATTCTAAGTTTTAGAAAATCAAAAGTAATAAAATTCAATGAATGATTGAATTGTCATATATAATCAGCAGGGGTGCTTAAAATAAATAATATTATCGGGTGAAACTATGGTTATAAAATTTTACAGCAGAGCCAAAATTGACCGGATTTTCCAAATAACTATTTTTCCTGGCTAAATATATCGGCCACCAATTCTGCCCGGTAGATAAAAATCAGGTCAACGCCGGTGCGTTTAAAGGCGTACATCAATCATGCCGCTGGGAGCAATTACATCGATGCCCACCGCATATTATGCGCTTAAAAGCCCATTCGACCATTAGCTGCATTTCAATTTTTTTGTTATTTAACTGGCTTACCAATTCCAAAGTGGTTGAATTGTTTTAATGTGCCTGTATTACAGGCTTTTGCTTCATTCAAATTTGCTCTGCATTCTTTCCAATAATGATAATGGAAGGAGTGGCAGGTTTGTTTTCTTTTAAAAATCCTGAAACGTTGCCAATGGTTGTTGACCAGCTTTTCTGTCCAGCATGCGAAATATGGCTTAAAATCTGCACTGGCGTTTCAGTTGAAATACCTTTGGCAATTAATTCCTCGGCAAGGTTTTGCAAATTGTTAAGCCCCATGTAAACAATGACAGACGAACCGGCCTGAATGACCTGAATAAGAGGTTCTTTGTCGTAAAATCCACCATCTTCACGAGTTGGGGTGTAAAAAAGCGCCATGTTACTTTTACACCGTTCGGTAAGCGGAATATTAAATAAAGCCGAAGCAGCGAGGCCTGCCGTAATGCCGGGAATGACTTCGAAATGAAGGTTGTTTGCCCTGCAAAACCTGAATTCCTCCGCGCTGCGGGCAAATACCATGGGGTCGCCTGATTTTAACCGCACTACCTTTTTCCCCAGTAAAGCCCATTTTAAAATTTCACAGTGTATAGCATCCTGGCGCTCCCGCTGGCTCTGGCCGTCGTTGTAAATTTTCCCCACATATTTTTTCAGTGCGCCAACATTTACCAAACCAAGTATTTCTTCACCCATTAAAGCATCGTACAACACCACATCGGCATTCTGTAACCTCTTGAGCGCTTTCACTGTGAGCAACTCCGGGTCACCGGGCCCGGCGCCCACAATCGATATCAGATGCGGTAGGCCCATTCTTCCACCTCCTTTAAATAATCCATCGGACTAATATATTTAAAGGTATAGCCGAGCCGCGAAACCAATTTGTCGCTGTTCACTATTTTGTAGTTTTCCTGTAACCGGGTGAAAACCGGCGCCGGCAATCCGCTGATTGCGGCAGCTTTGGTGTAAAATTCCTTTTTCGTGGGATGCAGCGGACTGCAGGCGTTAAACACTTCGCCCCAAATGTCTTTCTCAATCAATCCGAAAATAATCTGCACGGCATCGTCGCGATGAATAAGGTTTACAGGAATATCACCGGCCACATCCATTTTCCCGGAAAGAAAACGCGCGGGATTGCGGTCGTACCCTATTAATCCGCCCAAACGCACCACAGCGGTTTTCACATTAGGCAATGCCTGTAATAATTTTTCAGCCCGAATTAGCGCCTTTCCGTTTGTTTTTTTGGGACTGCCTTCGTCGCCCTCGCGCACCACTCCATTCCAGTTTTGGTAAACCGATGTAGATGAAACGAATAGCACCCGTTCTATTTTTGTTTCGCCAATAAGCTGAATGATCTGATTTATCTGTTTAGGGAAATTTTCAAGCACATTTTCGCCCCGGGGTGGTATGGCAATTATCAATACATCGGTATTGAAGAAATTTTTATAATCGATCACCACTTCATCGGGTTCAATTTTAACATGATAAGTTTGGATACCGGTAGTTTCGAGCCGGTTGTAATTATCGGCCGAAGCCACGGAGCCTTTCACCGCCAGGCCTTTTGTTAAGAACCTTTTTCCGAGCGCTGTTCCGAGCCAGCCACATCCGAGTATTGAAATTGTTTTAACCATTGTACTATTTTTTATACGAACATTTTTTTAAGTGATTTTTCGGCCGCTCCATTTGTAAAATCAATTAAACCGTTAATGGCGAAAATCCTTGCCTTCCTTAATCTCTTTCACATAGTTTTTACGGATGACAAAATCGCCAAACCGCTCGCCTTGATTGCGGGAACCTGAAAAATCGGCAATCAGCAATTCGATCTCGCGAAGGATTTCAGCTTCGCCGATAGTTTCCCGGTAAAGGTTATTGAGCCTTGTTCCTTCGAAACTGCCGCCAAGGTAGAGGTTGTAGTATCCGGGCGATTTCCCGATAAGCCCAATTTCGGCGAGATACGGCCGTGCGCAGCCATTGGGGCAGCCGGTCATGCGAATCACAATTTCTTCCCTGAAAAGACCATTTGCTTCCAGAAGATTTTCGATTCTTGATATCAGCGACGGCAAATACCTTTCGGCCTCGGCAAATGCCAACGGGCAGGTGGGCAGCGATACACAGGCGAGGGAGTTTTTCCGCAACCCCGAAATCAGCGCAGGCGAAACGTTGTGTTTTTTCAGGATATCGTCGATTTTCTTTTTCACTGTTTCCGACACCCCGGCAATAATCACGTTTTGATTTCCGGTGAGGATAAAATGTCCATCGGTTTTTTCGGCTGCTTCGCGCAGGGCATCTTTCAGTTTTTTGTCGCCCTCGTTTTTTACGCGGCCTCCTTCAACAAAATAAGTCAGGTGCCATTTTTCATCTGTCCCTTTTAACCATCCATAATTATCGCCGGTGCGGGCGAGTTTAAACGGTCGCGAATTTTCGAGCTTGAAAGAAAGGCGTTTCTGAACTTCTGCCACAAAATTCTCAATTCCCATATTGTCGATGGTGTATTTCAGGCGCGCCAGTTTGCGGTTCTGGCGGCTGCCGTTGTCCCTCTGCACAAGCAGAATTTTTTCCGCAACTTCAACCGCCTGCCCTGGTTGGCAAAACCCGATAAGCGTGCCGGTGCGCGGATAAGTTCCCGCAGTTCCAAAGGTTGAACCCAAACCGCCGCCGGCCACAATGTTGTAACCCGCAATTTTTTCTTTATCGACAATGGCTATAAAACCGAGGTCCTGCGAAAAAATATCGCAGTCGTTGGCCGGTGGAATTACAATTCCGATTTTAAACTTTCGCGGTAAATAGCGGTCGCCATACAGTGGTTCAATTTCTTCACGGTTACCGGCAACTAATTTTTCATCGAGCCATATTTCGTGGTATGCACGGGTTTGCGGCAGCAGGTGTTGGCCAATTTTCTTTGCCAGTTCAATCACTTCGGGATACAGCGGAGATTCGGACGGATTGGCGTGGCACATCACATTTCGGTTTACATCGCCACAGGTAGCAAGGGTATCGAGCAAACTGCCGTTTATATCCTTAATCGTGCTTTTCAGGTTTTTCTTTACAACGCCGTGAAACTGAAAGGTTTGCCGGGTGGTCAGTTTTAATGTTCCATTGGCATATTTGTCAGAAAGGGCATCCATTTGCAGCCATTGCTGCGGCGTAACAACCCCGCCCGGGATTCGAACGCGAATGAGAAACGAATATGCAGGTTCGAGTTTTTGCTGTTTTCGTTCCTTGTCGAGATCGCGGTCGGTTTGCTGGTAAAACCCGTGAAACTTCGAAATATGCGTGTCGCTTTCGGCCAGCGCCCCGGTTATCGGATTGGCCAGGCTTTCCACAAGCGTTCCCCGAAGAAAGTTACTGTCGTACTTTAGTTTCTCAACTTCCGAGAGTTGTTCCCAGTTTATTGTTTCGTTCATTTTCTTCATTCCTAATAAACATCCTGCTGAAAGCGCTTTTCGCGTTTCAGTTTTTTTACATATTCATCAGCCTTTTCGATACTGACCCCGCCTTGTGTTTTAATAATTTCAAGCAGTGTTTTATTCACATCTTTTGCCATCGATTTCATGTCGCCACACAAATAAAAACGGGCGCCATCCTCGAGCCAGTTATATATTTCCTGCTGATTTTCGAGCAGTTTGTGTTGTACATAAATTTTCTCCTCCTGATCGCGGGAGAAAGCCACTTCCATTTTTTCGAGGTGATTCGATTTAAGCCACCTTTGCCATTCGACCTGGTATAAAAAATCGCTCCGGAAACGGCGGTCGCCAAAAAATAGCCAGGTTCCACCTATTTTGTCATCGGCCTCGCGTTGCTGTAAAAATGCACGGTAAGGCGCAATGCCTGTTCCGGCGCCAACCATAATAATTTTCGATCCATTTAAAGGAAGTTTAAACGATGGATTTTTTTCGATGTAAACCGGAACCTGGTCGTCGATTTCGATATTGTCGGCCAGATGCGATGAGCAAGCCCCATTGCGTATCCGGTTTTTACGCTCGTACCGGACCACAGAAACTGTGGCATGCACTTCTTCGCCCACATTCTCCTGACTCGATGAAATCGAATAGAGCCGGGGCGGTAAATGACGCAGTACTTCAACAAACTTGTTCGGGTTCCAGTCGAAAGGATAATCTTCCAGGATATCGAGCAAATCATGCCCGTACAAATATTCATCGAGCAGTTTGTCGTCATTTATCAGCTTACCCAATTCGGGCAGCTTTGTTTTTTCGTAATATTTTTTTACCGTATCGAAGGTTAAAACCGTGATTTCGAGGTGATGCGAAAGCGCTTCCCTGATGGTAATTTCGCCGTTTTCGAGGGTTACTGCATATTCGGGGTCGAAACCTGTTTTTTGTAAAATCTGTTCTACCAGCGAAACCGGATTCACGGCAAAAATACCCACTGAATCGCCGGGTTCGTAGGTTAACCCCGACTCTTCGAGCGAAAGTTCGAGGTGATAAACTTCCTTGTCGGAATCGCGGCCGGTTATTTTCACTTTTTCGAGTACCGTTGCCATAAACGGATTTTTCTTCGAGTAGGTGGCAACTGGTTTTTCCGGTTTGTTTTCGGTTATTGCCGTTTGTGCTGTAGGCCCCAGGTTTAAAAGAAAATTGTTCATCCATATTTCGGCACCCACCTCGTAATCGACATCGCATTTCACCATTGGCGTAACCCTGAATGCGCCCAGGTTCTTGATTGCTGAGTCGATATCTTCGCCGGTTTTGCAAAAATGTTTGTACGACTTATCGCCTAAAGCCAATACCGAAAAGTTCAGTTTTTCGAGTTTTGGGGCGCGTTTACCTGTAATAAATTTATGGAAATCGGCAGCCATGTCGGGTGGATCGCCCTCGCCGTGGGTGCTGACAATAATGGCAAGATTTTCTTCTTCGTTAATTTTTTTAGTGTTGTAATCGTACATGTTAAACACCGTGGCGGCAATATTTCTGTTGGCAGCCTTTTCGGCCAGTTTTTCGGCCAGCTCTTGCGAATGCCCAGTTTCCGAACCGTACAAAATAGCTAATTTTGATTGCGGCACTGCCGGCGCCGCCGCAACCGCCGTAGATATTGCCTTACCCGAAAACCCCGACAACCGGCCCTCGAACCAGCCGTGTATCCATATTGCCTGCTCTGTCGTCAGTTCTTTGATTAAATCGTTAAAAATGCTCCGCTGCTTATCGTTTAACGGATTAAAACCACTTGTCATATCCTTAATTTTTGAAATGTTGCTCTGTTAAAAACTCTCTTATTATATTTCTGAGCCGTATTGATTCGTAAACATCTTCGGCATTCGAACCAACTGCTACTGTAATTTTTCCGTTTTGATAGATTGCAGGTGAAACAAACTGGCACAATCCGGGTTTGTCGTGAATATTTACCAGTACGCCCATTTCTTTTCCATCGGCAAGGATCTGACAGTCGAGCGGCTCGTTGTTGGTGCACGAATAGAGCATCAGATACCCTTTCAGCAACTCCTTTCTGTAGGCTGTTTCGAAATAGGGTATTCCCGAAGTTTTGATTTTATCGCAAACTTCGAGCGCAACCACTTCGACCTGCGCCTTGAACCGTTGCAAAATTTTAAGCTTTTTAAACGCGCTTTCCCCGCCGCCGATTATCAGTATCTTATGGTTCGAAATATCAATTGATATGGGTAGAAAATTCTTTTTCATAAACATATTTTTGCAGGAATATTTTCACTTCATTTTCGATTATATCTTTTGCTTCAACCAATTTTACTTTTCTAAGGATGAAGTAAGGAGCGGATTTGGCAGAAATCAGGACACCGGTTCTTTCGAGGATGTTTGAAAGCTGATCGAAGTGAAAAGCTTTTACACAATTAACTGTAATTTTCAAGGTTTTAATATCGCCAACAATTGCCGGTTCTCCGGTAATGGTTGACCCGAGGCCTGCAACCACCCTGAACAGGCATCGTGCAATTTCATACGAAATATTCCCTGTATCCGGGTAAAACCCAAGCCGGTTGCAGGTTTGAAGCAAAACGCCCTCATTTCCGGCATTTTCTTTCAGATTGAAAAAAAACTTTTCGCGTTCATCAATCGTGCTTTCGGTTTCTATTTTTATTAACTCCACCATATTAAAATAAAAAAAAGCCCTTCTTTGTTTAGCAGAAGGGCTTTCGCCATCAAATATTTTTACAATATAAATTATCCTTCTGCTATAAAACGGTTGTTCCACATACACATCATGCATGCCATACAATTAATAATCATATTAGAAGAATTTGCTTTCATTACTTAAAATATGTGACTTTTATCACATTAACGGCGCAAATATATGAAAATAATACACTTTAGTCCTATTTTTGGGATATTATTTTTACTCTATCTTAATTATACGAAAAGCAACTTATCCAATCACGTAATTACCAGTAACCCATTTTATTTAAGCGCCTTAATAAAATTAACAGAAGTGCGCTTCCACAAACCCGTTTTCCACCAAATCATCTGTTAAACCAATACATCAAACACTGAATAGCAAAACATTTTAACTAATTTTTATGGCTCTTGGATGTTAATAAATTATTACTATTTTTGGTGGCCTTACTCGAAAAAAAATGTCCGAAAGAGAATAGAAACAAATAAAAAACCAATAAAAAATGAAAGTTTACAAAACCGATCAGGTCCGCAACATTACCATCATTGGGAATGCCGGCAGTGGGAAAACCACCCTTGCAGAAGCTATGCTTTTCGAGGGTGGAGTGATAAATCGCAGGGGTGAAGTAACTGCAAAAAACACAGTTTCTGATTTCACCCAAATCGAACAGGATTACGGTAACTCCGTTTATCCTTCAATATTATACACCGAATTCAACGGAAAGAAAATTAACATCATCGATGCTCCCGGAATGGATGATTTGTGCGGTGGAGTTGTTTCAGCGTTGAATGTTACCGAACTTGGATTGATCATGATAAACGCCACAAACGGTGTTGAAGCCGGCACCGAAAGCGCCGCACGCCATGCAGAAACCGCAGGCGCCCCGCTGGTGCTTGTTTTCAACCAGTTGGACCACGATAATTCTAATTTCGAATCGGCGCTGGAGCAGTGCAAAAATTCATTTGGAAATAAAGTTACTGTTGTTCAGTACCCCGCAGATGCCGGCACGGGTTTCTCTTCGATTATTGATGTATTGAAGATGAAAATGTACAAATATGGCAAAGACAGCGGAAAACCTGAAGTTTTAGACATTCCGGCTTCGGAAATGGACAAGGCGGAAGAGTTGCACAACCAATTAATTGAAATGGCTGCCGAAAACGAAGAATCGTTAATGGAACTGTATTTCGAGCAAGGTACGTTAAACGAAGACGAGATGCGCAAAGGCATAAAACTGGGAATGATTGACCGCAGTGTTATCCCTGTATTTTGCACATGTGCAAAGAAAAATATTGGCGTTGGCCGGTTACTTGAATTTTTGTGCAATGTAGCCCCGGCGCCAGGCGAAAAGAAAATGTGGCCGGTTGTCAGCGGTCAGCCGGTAAAAATGGAAGAACCGGGAAAACCCTGTTTGTTTGTTTTCAGGACTTCGGTCGAACCGCATGTTGGCGAAATTACCTACTTTAAGGTAATGTCGGGTAAAATTACCGAAGGGCTCGATTTAATCAACACAACAACAAGCAACAAAGAACGTCTTTCCCAAATATTTGTTTCGGCAGGTAAAAACCGCGAAAAAGTGGAAGAACTGGTTGCAGGCGATATTGGCTGTACCGTTAAACTGAAAGACACAAAATATAATCAAACACTGGCGACAAAAGAAGCCGACACAAAATTCCAGCCCATTAAATTTCCCCTGCCCCGGATTACTGTTGCCATGAAAGCAAAAAATGATTCGGACGATGAGAAAGTTGGCGAAGTTTTAAATAAAATGAAATACGAAGACCCAACTTATATAATTGAATATTCAAAAGAATTAAAACAGTTGCTGGTCCAGGGACAGGGAGAATATCACCTGAACGTGTTAAAATGGTATTTCGACCATATTTACAAAATAGAAGTCGAAACATCTGCTCCAAAAATTCCATACCGCGAAACCATTACAAAAGCTGCCCAGGCCGATTATCGTCATAAAAAACAATCGGGGGGCGCTGGCCAGTTTGGCGAAGTACATTTAATTATTGAACCTTTTGAAGAAGGTGTCGAACCGAAAAAAATGTTCAAATTCGGCGATAAGGAACAAAAACTTTCCATTCGGGAAGAACAAGTTCATAACCTGCCGTGGGGAGGCAAATTAGTCTTCCTGAACTGTATTGTTGGCGGTTCAATTGATGCCCGTTTCCTTCCGGCTATCCTGAAAGGTATTATGGAAAAAATGGAAGAAGGGCCACTTACCGGTTCGTATGCCCGCGATATCAGGGTATATGTTTACGACGGAAAAATGCACCCTGTTGATTCAAACGAAATCTCGTTCAGGCTTGCCGGTAGAAATGCTTTCAGCAAAGCCTTTAAAAATGCTGGCGCAAAAATTCTGGAACCCATTTATAACCTGAATGTTTGGGTGCCATCGGAAAGAATGGGAGATGCAATGAGCGACCTTCAGGGACGCCGTGCCTTAATTATGGGCATGGGTTCGGAAAAAGGACTTGAAAAAATTACAGCAAAAGTACCTTTGAAGGAGATGTACAAATACACTACTTCGGTTAGCTCGTTTACAGGTGGACGAGGCTTATTTACCATGGAATATGACAATTACGAAAAAGTACCTGCCGATGTACAGGAAGAACTGCTGAAAGCATACGCCCAGGAGCAGGAAGAAGAATAGAAATTTTTCTAATCCAATTTTCTATATCTAATCCAGAGGCCCCGGTTCTTGCGAACCGGGGTTTTTTATTGTTTTGCGCTAATATCTGACCTCAATTGAAAAGTACCAAAATTCGAAATATCAGTTTTTATCCCTGAAAAGATGGAAAAAGCCATGAGCCCGCCGTCGCTTGCCATCGCGCCCCTCTCCTACCACATTGTAGTAATAAACACCCGGGCTTGCATACCTGCCCCCCATTAACCGGCCATCCCAAACAGTTTCTGTCCATATATTCTCAAAACCCCTGACATCGCCGCTTGTCCACGAATGCACCCTTTTCCCCCAGCGATTAAAAATCTCAATCTCAATACTTTGCATCGACCAAAATTTTACAACAAATTCATCGTTGGTACCATCGCCATTGGGCGTAAATACATTCGGAACAGCAACAAACGAAGTGTCAACAATAATGTAATCAGGCAGATAAACCGTATCGACACAAACATTATTTTGCGATATTTTTTTCGATATAAGTTTTACCTTGTACGTACCCGAATTTTCGTAGGTAAAAACCGGGCTTAAATCGTAAGCCACAATCATTATACTGTCAACCGGTTTTGTTGAGCCTTGCGATTCCTTTTTTATATCGTTCAAATCGCGAAAGAAAAACCACTCGTAACTGCCCGGGGTGCCATTTTCCGATTTGTTGGTAAAAGTTACTTTCAGGGGCGCTTCTCCGGTTTTTTTATCTATCGAAAAAGCGGCTTTGGTCACTATCGATTTGTAATTTACAACCGCTGTACCCTGACATGAAAATTTATCGTAAACCCTGAATGTATAATCGGTATCTTTTGCAGGTGGATTAAAAACCTGCGGATTTAAAACCGCTGCAATAATCTCCGGCCCATTTTTCCACTGCACCTTTACATCTTTATTTACTTGTATTTCAGCATTGGTTGCCAAATCGTAATACTTCAAATTTACCGTGGCATAATTCCCCAGCAATTTAAACGAAAAACAATTCGAATCGGTAATGTTAGCGCCCGATGTAAACCAATTGTTAAACACCCAGGCCCTTTGAATTTGCGTAGTTGCACCCTGTGTAATAGTTAAGCGATAGCAACCATCTGATAATTTATCAATTGGTTTACTCTGCCCTTCTTTATTTTCCGAAGAATAAAATTCAAAACCACCAGAAGCAGGGTTGTATTTTTCCCATAAAAATGTTTTAATTCCTTCAAGATTGGTATTTGACTGTAAAACGCCAATCGCTGCTCCTTCTGCCTGGGCGCAAAAAACATAAATACTGTCGGTTTCATTAAAAACCGGGTAATTGGTTTTATCAGATCCCGATGCTCCGGGCGCTGAAATCTGTCCTTGCGTAAATTGCGGAACCAACAGTATTGCAGTAAAAAAACAAAAAATCAAAACGGCTTTGTTCTTCATAAAGTCAACAATTTGAGTTGCAATATTAACGTATAATTTCTATTAAATTGTTTGCTGTAAAATAAAAATTGGCATCTGACAATCCGATAGGCAAGCTTTACACTCCGCAATCCAAGCTATTGCTAATATCAACGGTTATGCAACTGTTGCTTTTTCGGCCTCTGTCATAACTTTCCTGTAATTCATTAATCTTTCATCTCTGAAATGTCTGTTTACTTCATTAATCAGTTTGTAAGGTCGATTAAAGGCTTCCTGAGATACTTTAAAATAATCAGAAAGCTTCCGTATCGTATCTTTTGAAAGTCCTTTATGATAGTTTAAAATCTTTGAGATTGTCCCCTTAGATAAATCTATTATATCAACCAAATCTTTTGCCTGTAAATCATGATTTTTCATAAGTGCCTTTAGCAATTCTATTGGCTCTAAGTTATTAAAAGTATTATGCTCATTATCCCATTTCTCAATCAACAGGGTAAGAAGCTCAATCTCGTCTTCCATTTCATTATCATCCCGAAGTATCAATTTCTCCAAAGTGTCGCAGTAATCTTTATATTGATTTAAATCCTTTATTACTGAATATTTTAGTGTTTTCATATCCTCCTTTTTTTATTTTAATAAACATCAATTTCATATTGTTTTCCCTCATTACAAAGTTTTGTGTACTCTGCATGGTTACCAATCCACTTCAAAAACAAATGGATTTTTGCTTTTCCAAAGTGATACTTACAAATTAGTCTGTAACTTTTTCCTCCGATATTAAAAACAACTCTGTCTGAACCTCTGCCAAGAATATCTGCACTGTTAAAAGTCGAAATAATCTCATTAGGTTCGCTCCAATCGGTTTGTTTAATAATTGATAACCAAATCTCAAAAGATGCCCTGCTTCTGGCATTATTCCGGACATAATCCTCAATCGATTGCTTTTTAATCAAATGTACTTTCATATACTTATCTGCAAAAATACAAATAAAGTTTCACAAAAGGAAACTAAAAATCAAGGTTTACTTTTTTGAAGAATATTTTTTTTCAATTTTGGGAAACACAAAAAATAATTCGACTTTACTTTATACATTGTTAATAAAACGCAGCCCGAAAACAAATGAATACATCGAACATCTTTTACTTTTGTTTTTTTTAATTGAAATACCATTTTATTGTGCCCGATTACTTAAAAGATTTAAATAAAGCCCAGCATGAAGCGGTTGTTCGAACGGAAGGACCGGCATTGATTATTGCAGGTGCAGGGTCTGGAAAAACCCGCGTTTTAACTTACCGGATTGCTCATTTACTGAAGCAGGGGGTTAGACCATCGACAATTTTAGCGCTTACTTTCACCAACAAAGCAGCCCGTGAAATGAAAGAACGGATTGGAACTGTTGTTGGTGAAAATATGGCGCGTTATTTATGGATGGGAACATTCCACAGTGTTTTTGCACGAATGTTGCGCTCCGAACACGAAGTTCTTGGCTACCCTTCGAATTTTACCATTTACGACAGCGCCGACAGCAAAAGCCTCATAAAAACCATCATTAAAAGCCTCGGGTTAGATGATAAAACCTATAAACCCGGTGTTGTTGCCTCCCGGATTTCGATGGCCAAAAACAACCTGATTACACCAAACGTTTATGCCAATAATGCTGAAATCAGGCTGGTTGACAAGAATATGAGAATGCCCGCAATCTCCGAGATTTACAAGGAATATGTAAAACGCTCGTTTCTTTCGGGGGCAATGGATTTTGATGATTTGCTGCTAAAAACAAATCTTCTTTTTCGCGACCATCCCGGGGTTTTGCAAAAATACCTCGACAGGTTTGATTATGTTTTGGTCGATGAGTATCAGGATACAAACTACGCCCAGTACCTGATTGTTAAAAAATTGTCATCGAAAAACAACAATATTTGTGTGGTTGGCGATGATGCGCAAAGCATTTACTCGTTTCGGGGCGCCCGGATTGAGAACATCCTGAATTTTAAAATCGACTATCCTGATCATAAAATTTTTAAACTCGAACAAAACTACCGTTCAACGCAAACCATTGTAAACGCGGCAAACAGCATTATTTCGAACAATAAAAAGCAGATTCCAAAAACTGTATTTTCTGAAAAAGAACAGGGAAAACCAATCAAAGTATTTTCGGCGCTTACCGATAACGAAGAGGGTTTTATAGTGGTTCAGGAAATTGCCGAAACCCAGTTGCGCGATCATTACAAAAATTCCGATTATGCAATTCTGTACCGGACAAATGCACAGTCGAGAATTTTTGAGGAGGCGCTCCGAAAAAGAAATATTCCGTATAAAATATATGGTGGTTTGAGTTTTTACCAGCGCAAGGAAATAAAAGATTTGCTGGCTTATTTCCGATTGACAATCAATCCGGCCGACAACGAAGCGTTGAAACGGATAATTAATTTTCCGGCACGCGGAATTGGCACTACCACACTCGAAAAACTGGAAGCAGCGGCTGTTGCCAACGAGACTTCAATTTGGAAGGTAATCGAAAATCTGGGTACAAAAAATGAGGCTGGCCTTAACAGGGGGACAATTACCAAAGTACTGAATTTTGTGGACCTGTTTCAAAAATACACAACCATTTCTGAAGAAAACGATGCATTTAGCACAGCAAAAATAATTGCCGAAGATTCAGGGATTTTAGTTGAACTGCACAACGACAAATCGCCCGAAGGAGTGAGCCGTTTTGATAATATACAGGAATTATTAAACGGTATCCGGGAATTCAGCCTGAATGCCATGGAAACCGGCGAACCCGCCAAACTGGGAAATTACCTCGAAGATGTGGCGCTATTAACCGACCAGGACAACGAAAAAGACGAAGACCGCGACAAGGTAACCCTTATGACAGTGCACTCGGCAAAAGGTTTGGAATTTAAAAACGTATTTGTGGTGGGCATGGAAGAAAACCTGTTCCCATCGCAGCGGCAGGGCGAAAAACAAACCGATGAAGCGCTTGAAGAGGAACGCCGCCTGTTTTATGTAGCGCTCACCCGGGCCAAAGAAAACGCCTGTTTCACTTATGCAAACCAGCGCTACCGCTGGGGAAACCTCGATTTTTGCTCGCCCAGCCGGTTTTTGGAAGAATTGGATGTTCAGTATTTAGACCAAACCAGTTTTTCAGGATTTCAACAATCCTCCCGAAACAGAAGTTCTTTCAATTCAGAATCATCAGTACCAAATTTTAACAGGCAAACAACTGCCCCTGTTTTTAAATCATTCCGTCAGCAAAACATTTTTGCTAAAAAACCCGTTTCGTTAAACGAATCCGATGAGCAATCATCATTTACAGGCGACGACCCTTTGAAAATTCAATCGGGCATGGTGGTTGAACATCAGCGTTTTGGCGAAGGAAAAGTGCTAAAAGTTGAAGGCGAAATGCCAAATATTAAAGCAACCATATTCTTTCAAAGCTCTGGACAAAAGCAGTTATTGTTGAAATTTGCAAAACTTAAAATTAAGGGATAACCAAAGCTTTCGGCCAAAAAATTGTGTATTGTGCAGAAATCATTAGTTTTGCAAAAAAAACCTTCTGAATTAATTCCCGCAGAACACCTTGCAATTAATAAGTTATCAATATAAAAATGGAAATGGATTACAATTCACAAAGAAAAAAACTCCCGCTTCCCGAATACGGAAGGAATATACAGAACATGGTTAACTACCTGTTTACCATCGAAGACAAGGAAAAACGAAATCGGTCGGCACATATAGTAATTGATGTAATGGGAAATTTGTATCCCTATTTAAGAGATGTTGCCGAATTTAAACACAAACTTTGGGATCACCTGGCAATTATGTCCGATTTTAAACTGGACATCGATTATCCGTACAATCCGCCAACTCCCGACATTCTTACCGAGAAACCAAATATTGTTCCTTACGCGCACAACAATATCAGATATAAACATTACGGTTATATCATGGAATCGCTGATTAAAAAAACAACAGAGTTTGAAGGTGAAGAAAAGGAATTTTTGGTTGAATTATTGGCCAACCACATGAAAAAATCTTATCTGGCCTGGAATAAAGACGGCGTTGATGACGGTAAAATATTTCAGGACTTAAGAGAACTTTCGAAGGGCAAACTGAATATCAGCAAAGAAGAAATCCAACTTGTTGACACAAAATCAATTTCAACAGTTATTAAGCCAAAAAAGAAAAAATTCAAAAAGAAATAACCCACACAACCATTTACAATGTCAACATTCACAATCGAAGGTGGATACAGTTTAAATGGCGAACTTGAACCACAGGGCGCAAAAAATGAAGCGCTTCAGATTTTATGTGCCACTCTTTTAACAAATCAGACCGTTCTGGTTGAAAATGTGCCCGAAATCAGCGATGTTCTTAAACTCATCGAAATTTTAAGGAAAATGGGTGTTGAAGTTGAACGGATTACAAAAGGGGCATTTCGTTTCAACGCGGCAAACGTAAATATCGATTTCCTGAAAAGCCCTGAATACGCGAAAAAAGCATCCGGTTTGCGCGGTTCAATTATGGTAATCGGCCCTTTACTTGCCCGTTTCGGAAAAGGTTTTATTCCACAACCCGGAGGCGACAAAATTGGCCGTCGCAGGGTTGACACCCATTTTATCGGGCTGCAAAAACTGGGGGCAACTTTTAAATTCGACAAAAACAAACAATGGTTTTCAGTAACCGCATTGAAACTTAAAGGCGCATACATGCTTTTAGATGAAGCTTCGGTTACCGGAACTGCCAATATTTTAATGGCTGCCGTTCTGGCCGAAGGAACAACAACCATTTATAATGCAGCCTGCGAACCATATCTGCAGCAGTTGAGCAAAATGCTGGTTTCGATGGGCGCCAAAATTTCGGGAATTGGCTCGAACCTGTTGACCATTGAAGGTGTAACTTCTCTAAAAGGATGCACCCACCGTATTTTGCCTGATATGATCGAAGTGGGCAGTTTTATTGGCCTGGCAGCAATGACAGCATCGGAAATCACCATTAAGAATGCCGGAATTGAGCACCTTGGAATAATTCCGGCGTCATTCCGTCAGTTGGGGATTAAAATGGAACAGGTTGATGATAATTTAATTGTCAAAGGAACCCGGCATTACGAAATCGAATCGTACATCGACGGATCGATTATGACCATTTCGGATGCACCCTGGCCCGGACTGACGCCCGACCTGTTAAGTGTGTTCCTGGTAGTTGCCACACAGGCTAAAGGAAGTGTGCTCATCCATCAGAAAATGTTCGAAAGCCGCTTGTTCTTTGTTGATAAACTGATTGATATGGGCGCCCAGATAATTTTGTGCGATCCGCACCGGGCAACAGTAATCGGCCTCAACCGCACTCATAGTTTGCGGGGGACAAGAATGAGTTCGCCCGATATCCGCGCAGGGATCGCGTTATTAATTGCTGCAATGTCGGCCAGGGGAAAAAGTGTAATTGAAAATATCGAGCAAATCGATCGGGGTTACGAAAGTATCGACGAAAGATTAAATCAACTTGGGGCAAAAATTTCAAGAGAAAATTAATGGCAATCACAGTTTTTGTGTTAAACTTTCATCGCCTTGAAAATGTTTTTGTAAACAATTTAAAAAAGAAATATAAAAAATGAAAAAAATAGTTTTAGCATTATCATTTTTGATTTTAACTACCGGATTAACAGTTGCACAACCAACAATTGGCACCGCCATTGGCAATAAAGCGCCCGAATTATCAGGAAAATCGCCATCAGGTAAAACAATTAAACTGTCAGATACAAAGGGACAGTTGGTGCTGCTCGACTTCTGGGCTGCATGGTGTGGGCCGTGCCGCAGGGAAAACCCGGCGATAGTGGCTGCCTATAATAAATACAAAGATAAAAAATTCACCAACGGCAAAGGATTTACAGTTTTTGGAGTATCGCTCGATAAAACCGATGCTGATTGGAAAAAGGCCATTGAAACAGACAAACTAAGCTGGCCATACCATATCAGCGATATACAGGGGTGGAATTCGAAACATGCAGCCATATACGGGGTTCGCAGTATTCCGGCCAGTTATCTGATCGATGGCGATGGCATAATTATAGGTCGCAATTTACGCGGCCCCGCGTTGGAAGCAGCAATCGAAAAATACTTAAAATAAAAAAATCAAGGGGTATTTGCATCCGTTAAATATTTCGGATCATTTCAAATTGACATTCATCAAACAAGAATGGGTGTCAATTTGTCGTTAAATCTGCATGGCAAAATTTTTGCAACAAGGCAGCGAACCACATAAAATAAACAAGTGAATTTTAGCTCAATTTGAATTTCAAAATGTACAAAAATGGCAACAGAAGATATTAACAACATGGTAAAAGAAGCAACTGCGGAAGAAACACAAATCAGTGAATCAGGCTCAGAAACAACTGATGATAAACACAAAATCCACGAAAAGGAAAAAGCACACAAAAAAGTGAAATCGAAAAAAGACAAGAATGAAGTTCTTTTGCAGGAGTTAGGCGAAAAACTTGCCGAAATAAATGATAAACATTTGCGCTTGCATGCCGAATTCGATAATTTCCGCCGGCGTACCATGAAAGAAAAAGCCGACTTAATTAAATGGGGAGGCGAATCGGTGCTGGTCAACATACTGCCAATTGTTGACGATTTCGAAAGGGCGCTCAATTCTTTAAAAGATGTTTCTGACGATGATGCAGGAAAAAAAGGCACCCTGCTTATCTACAACAAATTCAGCGAATTTCTAAAACAAAACAACATCAAAGTAATTGATGCTTTAAACCGGGATTTCGATGTTGACCTTCACGAGGCAATTACAAAAATACCGGCCCCCGATGAAAAACTGAAAGGCAAAGTGGTTGACGTGTTGCAAAAAGGATATTTGCTCAATGAAAAGGTAATCCGGTTTGCCAAAGTTGTAATCGGAGAATAACAGATTATTCAATAAAAATGGCGAAAAGAGATTATTATGAGGTTTTAGATGTAAGCAAAACAGCTTCAGCCGAAGAAATTAAAAAAGCATACCGAAAAAAAGCGCTGCAATTCCACCCCGACAAAAACCCGGGAAATGCTGAAGCAGAGGAAAAATTTAAAGAAGCCGCGGAAGCATACGAAGTTTTAAGCAACCAGGACAAAAAACAACGTTACGACCAGTTTGGACATGCCGGAGTGGGCGGCGCTTCAGGTGGCGGTTTCAGTGGTGGCGGTTTCCGCGATATTGAAGATATCTTTTCGTCGTTCGGAGATATTTTTGGCGGCCATTTTGGCGGTTTTGGCGGTTTTGGCGGAAGCTCGGGCCGTAGTGGCCGAAGAGTAAGCCGTGGTTCCGATTTACGCGTGAAAGTTAGCCTCGATCTTAAAGAGATTATCGAAGGTGTTGAAAAGAAAATTAAAGTAAAAAAGTATGTAGCCTGCGAAAATTGCAACGGTACCGGCGCCAAAAACGGTTCGGCTTACTCAACTTGCGGTACCTGTCGCGGTTCCGGACAAGTTACGCGGATTGCGAACACAATACTCGGACAAATGCAAACCACCTCTACTTGCCCGACTTGCCAGGGCGATGGGAAAATGATTACCGATAAATGTGTTCATTGCGCGGGAGAAGGCGTTGTTCGCGACGAAGAAGTAATCAGCATCAGAATACCGGCGGGCGTTGGCGAAGGAATGCAACTCAATGTTTCGGGGCGTGGAAATACAGGCCGGCGTGGTGGAATTAACGGCGATTTACTTGTGGTTATTGCCGAGGAAGAACATCCCGAACTGATTCGCGACGGAAATAACCTCATATACAACCTGTTTCTTTCGTTCCCCGAAATTACGCTGGGAACAACTGCTGAAATACCCACTGCCGAAGGAAAAGTAAAAGTTAAAATCGACGCAGGAACCCAACCCGAAAAAATCCTTCGATTGCGTGGCAAGGGAATTCCCGATGTAAATGGTTATGGCAAAGGCGATTTGCTGGTACGCATCCATGTGTGGATTCCAAAAAAACTAAACAGCGAAGAAAGACGAACTCTTGAGAAATTGCTTAATTCTCCGGGGTTTTTGGAGGGACCATCTGCCGCTGAAAAGTCATTTTTTGAAAAGATGAAAGATATGTTTGATTAAAACTAATCATCATGAAAAAACTATTCATTCTTGCATTTGTAATGGTGCTTGTATCACCTGTTTTTGCTCAACTCAACACCAAACAGGTTGTTGGTAGCTGGAAATACAGTGTTGTAACCGATCAGGGCGATATGACCGGAGTTTTTAAATTCGTTGAGACAGAAGGAAAACTGACCGGCGATGTTGTTACAAGCGATGGTTATACAATTCCAATTACAAAAATTGAGATAAAAGAAGAAAACAATCTCTATCTCGAAATTAAAACCGAAAGCGATCTTATTAAAGTTACTGTTAAAGTTGATGGAAAAAGCTTTAAAGGAACAGGAACATCGTACCAGGGCGAAGCTCCGATTACCGGTGAAAAGCAGGAATAACCAATTAAAAATTTAACTGAATTTCATGAAAAAATTGTTCTGGATTTTTGTTTTTATTGCCATTGTTTTTATTGTGGTCCAGTTTTATTTTAGCACCAGCCGCGGGCCGGTAAAAACCACCTGGAGCGAGGTCCGTTCGACGATGCTTGCGAACCATGATATTGAGAGAATAGTGGTTATAAACGATAAAATAGCCACGGTTTACATTAAAAAAGACCGTCTCGACAAGTATAAAACCCAATTTGATTCAAGTTTTGAAAAACCCGCTGATGGTGGACCACATTTCACATTCAATATTGGTTCGGTAGAAACTCTTGAGAACAACCTGAAAGAAGCACAAAAAGTGGCGGGGAAGAGATTTCGCTCGAATATAAGGAAGAACGAGACTGGGCAGGGGAAATTCTATGGACAATCGGGCCAATTATATTAATCCATTCTGGTTTTAATTGCATATTTTATTCCAACTTTTATAGCAAAGGACAAGGAAAACTATAAATCAATTTTAACTCTTAATTTACTGACAGGATGGTCTATAATAGGCTGGATTGGTTGTCTATTTTGGGCAATAACTTCGCCGATTAAGAAAAATATTTACATACATTCTGTCAAAAATGTGGATTTGAAAAAAAGATTGATCAGAAAGTAAAACTGTTTATTTGTTCAAATTGCAATACGGAAAACATAATTGAAAATTAGAAA